>CALVZR010000187.1 GCA_944372565.1 uncultured Clostridia bacterium
AGGTATAGCGGTATTTTGCGTATTCGTAAAACAGCCCCGGATGGTTTTCGAGAAGATACCCGAATTTCTCCACGTCGGTTTTCAGCTGTTCGAGGCGCTCGGTTTCCCACACCACGCCCTCGGCGCGGTTTTCTTCCTTGCGGAAACGGTTGTCCCCCCGCATGCGCTCGTTGAAGTGCTCCTCCACGGCGGAAGGCACGAGGGCGCCGCCTTCCATAAACTGCCCGAGATAGGCTTGCGCGTCCGAAAGCAGATCGTCGAACGCGTACATCTGATGCCCGTCCACCATTTCGTAGAAATTGGAATGGTCGTACATCGCATCCTCTTCATGCCCTTCGGTTTCCGTAACGACGTTGTCGATCATCAGGATATCGCCCTCGCCCGTGGAAAGGCGCAAATCCATAATGGTATCGGCATAATCGGTGGTGAGCGTTTCGATATCGACTTCGAGCACGTCGTAGGAAAAGATACCCCCGTCCTCGTTGACGAATTCGTAAAGTTCGCTCGCGCCGCTCGTCTGCAGCGTGGGATAATAATAAAATTTGAAGTTCTGCCCGTTGCTCACCCGCACGGCCGACACGGTGAAGATGAGTTCCCACACCACGATGGCGGCGACGATCACGCCGATGATCTTGATCCAGTCGTACTGGAGCATTTCGGACAGACGTTTTTTGGTGATCTTTACGTCCATTGCAACCTTACGTTTATTTGTTTTTCGGTTTCATCGTGGGGAAGAGAAGCACGTCGCGGATAGACGGGCTGTCGGTGAGCAGCATCACCAGCCGGTCGAGCCCCAGCCCCAGGCCGCCCGTGGGCGGCATGCCGTATTCGAGCGCGGCGATGAAGTCCTCGTCCACCTCCGCGTTGGCGCCCGTCGCCCGCTTGGCGGCGACTTGTTTCATAAATCTTTCCCGCTGATCGATGGGGTCGTTGAGTTCGGAAAAGGCGTTGCCCATTTCCTTGCAGCAAACGAAATATTCAAACCGCTCGGTGAAGGCGGAATCGTCCGCCTTGCGCTTGGCGAGCGGGGAATTTTCCACGGGATAATCGTAGATGATGGTGGGCTGCACGAGTTTTTCCTCCACGAACGCGTCGAAAAACGCGAGAAGAACATGCCCTTTCGTGGCCGTTTTCCCCTCGGGCACTTCCACGCCGCGGGAGGCGGCGTATGCGCGGGCGTCCTCGTCGGTTTTCCATGCGTCGTAATCCGCGCCGGCGTATTTTTTCACCGCTTCCTTCATGGTCAGCCGTTCCCACGGCTTGCCGAGCTCGATTTCCCTGCCCTGATAGGGAACGGTATCCGTGCCGCAGATTTCCTTCGCGAGTTTGCGGTGCATGTCCTCGATGAGATCCATCATGTCCTTATAATCGCTGTACGCCTGGTACATTTCGATGGTGGTGAATTCCGGATTGTGCGAAGTATCCATGCCCTCGTTGCGGAAGATGCGCCCCACTTCGTACACCTTGTCGAACCCGCCCACGATGAGCCGTTTTAAGTAAAGTTCGGTTTCGATGCGCAGATACATATCGATATCGAGCGCGTTGTGGTGCGTTTTGAAGGGGCGGGCCGCCGCGCCGATCTCCAGCGTGTGCAGAACGGGCGTGTCCACTTCGAGATAGCCTAAAGAATCGAGATACCTGCGGATAAACGCGATGATCTTCGAGCGGGTGATAAAGGTGTTTTTCACCTCGGGATTGACGATGAGGTCCACATACCGCTGCCTATAGCGCATATCCTGGTCTTTCAGCCCGTGGTATTTTTCGGGCAGGGGGAGCAGGGATTTCGCCAGAAGCTCGATCTTCTCCGCGTGCACGGAGATTTCCCCCGTGCGCGTTTTGAACACCTTGCCCTCCGCGCCCACGATGTCGCCGATGTCGTAATCCTTGAACGCCGCGTAGGATTCGCCCAGATCGTTCACCGAAAGATAGAGCTGGATCTGCCCTTTTCCGTCGAGGATGTGCGCGAAAGCCGCCTTGCCCATCAGCCGCTTGCTCATCAGCCGCCCCGCCACGCGCACGGTTTGTCCCTCGAGCGCGTCGTAATCTGCGAAGATCTCCGCGCTTTGGTGCGTCCTGTCGAATTTGGTTTTCAAAAACGGATCTTCGCCCGCGGCGCGGAGCGCGGCGAGCTTGTCGCGGCGGGTCTTCATAATCTCGTTGAGATCGGGCTCCGCCTGTATCACGTTCGGTTGGTTTTCCTTCTGCATAGCTCAGTCCACTCTTCTGATTTCCAGCACCGCCTTCCCCTCGGGAACGGCCACTTCCACCACATCGCCCGCCTTTCTGCCGAGCAGCGCGTTGCCGATGGGCGATTCGTTGCTGATGCGGTTGGTTTCGAGGTCGGCCTCCGTGGTGCCCACGATCTCGTAAACGCACACTTCGTCGTATCCCCTGTCGTACACTTCCACCTTGCTTCCCAGCGAAACCATGCCCTTCTTGCCCGCCTTGAACACCTTGGCGTGCTTGATCTTCTCTTCGATTTCGAGGATCTCGCCCTCGATCATCGCCTGTTCGTTCTTCGCCGCGTCGTACTCGGCGTTTTCGGAAAGGTCGCCGAACCCGCGCGCGATCTTGATGCGCTCGGTGATTTCCGCCCGCTTTTCCACTTTCAGGTATTCCAGCCTCTTTTCCAGCTCTTCCAGACCTTCTTTTGTAAGAAAGACTTCTTCTGCCATATCTTTTCGTCCTCCTCTCAGACAACCGATTTTTTGCCTTAGAATAATCAATATTATACCATAAGTAAAGCGCGTTTGCAACAAAAAAACGTCCGTTTTTACGGCGCGCTTTTCCCCGCCGCGCGGGAAAAGGAACGCCCTTTTTTGCCCTATTGAAATTTTTTATACCGTTAAAATCCCGCCGTGCGCCCCTCTTCGGCAAAAAATTCGCAAAAAATTTACAAAAATTGTCAAATTTTTTTAAAAACACTATTGACAACGGCGTTTTTTGTGATATAATAGTAGGCGAAGGTATAAAGAAACGTAATCCGTTTTTTCTGCCCGTCAAAATGCATTTAAGGGTTTTTTTATTTTTCTGAATAATATGTGGGAAAAGAACTGCGATCTTCGAACGAACGCAGTTCTTTTCGTTGCAGCAAAACTTTCCGCCGTCTTTTCAAAAAACGGCTCCCTTTACCATTCCGCCTCGCACCCGTCGTAAGCGACTTCCACGCCGAGGGGCGCGAAACGGCGTTCCAGCTCGTCGTGCGTCATCGCCCCGTTATGGGAAAAATGCGTAACAAAAAAACGCGTGTTTTTCTTCACGAAACGGCTTTTGCGCATCCGCCCGACAAGTTCTTCGCACTCCGCCACGCCCATGTGAGAGCCTTCCTTTCCGAAAGTAAGTTTCCCGTTGGTGCAGTCGAGGGCGATAACGTCGATCCCGATGCCGAGCCCGTCGAGAAATTCAAAATTTTCCTCGTATAAATATCCGGTATCGTTGCATTGCATAAACGCCTTGTCCCCTTGCCTGATCAGGTAAAACATGGCCTTCTCGCTTGGCGCGTGACGCGCTTTGAGCGCGTAGATCTCGTAATTTTCCGTTTCGGCGCGCTCGAACGGCCGCAAAATATTCCATTCCAGAGCGCGGTACACCCCGTCCGCGAACTTCTCGAACCGATGGGCGAGAAGAAAGCCTTCCCTCACCCTTTCGTCACTGAAAACGCGCAGTTTTCCGCTCTTCATGCCGTGCGCGTACGCGCAGCCGCGCATACTCAGTTCCATGGGATAAAAATGATCCATGTGTGAATGGGTGACGAGCAGAACGCTCACTTTGGAAAGATCCAGCCCGTGCGCGAGTTTGTGCAGATACGTATCGGGCGGCAGATCGATGAGCAGGTCGTCGTTCACGAGGATCTGCGACCGCGTGCGGATATTTTTCCCTCCCAGAGACGCGGCTTTTTTACAGTTTTCGCAATTACAGAACACCGCAGGCCAGCCTTCCGCGGCGGCGGTCCCCAAAAACTTGATTTTCATGTTTCTCCTTTTTTTTCGTTTTTCCCCACGCTTTCAGCGCAGGATCCTGACCCCTTCGGGGACGGACACGCTGCTTTTCACGCTGCCGTCCGCCTGCAAAACGTGTTCCACCGTCACGTTTCCGCGCGGCGTGGGCACCCTTCCCTTCACCCGTTTCAGTCCGCCGAGTTCGGGGCGGATTTCGAGCGAAGCGCACCCCGCGCCCGCGATCTTCACGCCGAGCGCCCGCTCCGCCAGAAAAGGGATCACGCCCGCAGACCAGCCGTGGCACAGGCTGTGGCGGAACCCTATGTAGCACGCCTTGCCGAAATCGCCGTGGATATCCTTTTTCCCGGGCACGGGCATTTCGTCTATGCGGAAGGCGTTTTCCGCCCACGCGGGGTCGAAATCTTCCCAGAACGTCGTCGCGCCGAGCGCGAGCATGCCGCCGTAATATTTCTTCATCGCACCGTAGGCAAATTCCGCCCCGCCGAGATCTGCCATCGCCGTGAGCACGGGATAAGACATAAAGGTGGAAAGCCCCTTCTCGCCGCCCCGCAGAATCACTTCCTTATCGACGTCCGCCCCCGCCCACGCGCCGAGCGCGGCGATCTGCTTCTGCCTGCGGACGGGACAGGGGGCTTTTGCGAGGCGGCTGAGGATGCGCCCGCATTCCGCGGCGGCATCCCCCTCGCCCTCCCCCGCGGCGGCGAGCAGGTTTTTCGCCTTTTGCACCGCGATCCGCGTGAGAAAATTCATCCCGGAAAACAGTTCTTCTTTCTTTTCCTCCGGCTCTCCTTCCTCCCATGCGGAAGGCCAGTCGATAAAATTTCCCGGATACCTCGTCCTGCCGTTTTCCCCCACGCAGGCGGAGATCTGCCCGATCAGCCCGCGAAGATAAGGCAGCTGCTCCTTCACGAAAGCGAGATCGCCGCCGAAACGGTATTCGTCGTGCAGAATGATCAGCCACCAGAGCGAATAGGCGGGCATGCCCGCCACCCATTCGGGCAGCGGATCTTCCTCCCGCGCGAAGAGCAGGCTGTTTCTGGTTTCCGCCGCGTCGCCGAACACATAGTGCGCGGCGCGGCTTTCGGGATAGAGATCGCCGATCCACACCAGGCGGTCGCGCTTGACGCCGTCCCAGAAAAACCCGTTTTTCATGCACAGGCGGAGGGTATATGCCGCGGTGTTCCAGATCTTGTTGATCTCCTCGTCGTCGCACTCGAAAGAGCCGCGCTCTTCCCGCTCGTCCGCGTCGCAGGCGGCGAGAATGCTCTTGATAGAAAAGCGCGCGCCTTCCTCGGTATCGACGCGCAGAAAGCGGAACCCCGTCTGCCCGAAAGTCATATCGGAATAACCGCGCAGCTCCACCTTGAAATCGCGGTTGGAATGGTCGTTCCCCGCGTTTTTCTCGCCGATCTCCGCGCACGTTTCCGAAACCGATTCCCCGAACCGCAGGCGCACCGTCCTCTTTTCGCAGTCCGAAAAGGTGAGGATGCGGGCGCCGCCCGAAATCTCCCTGCCGAAATCGAGGATGAGAAAGGCTTTCCCCTCGATCTTTGCGGTGTTTTTTTCCCGCAGTCCGATCTGCGGGGTCTGCTTTAAAAGAAGCGCGGCGGCGTTTTCCACGCGGCCGCCGCACGCCATGATGCGCACGGGCAGGATGTTTTTCATTTTTTCCCCTTCCTTACTGATGTTTTTTACCATTGTACAGGGAAAGAGGGAAAATGTCAACCCCCTGCTCCGTTTTCCCTTCCGCAAATGCAACCCGCCGCGCGGCGTATCCCCCGACAATAACGCGCACAATGCGCCGCCCCGCGCCGAACTTCGGCGCGGGGCGGCTTTTTTCAGTAATTTTTTTCGGAATAGCTTCCGCAGCAGGTCTGGTGTTCGTTGCACCCGCAGGTCACCTTGATGCTTTCGAGCTGGCAGCTGCAGCCCCTGAAATTGTGGCGGCACTTGGTCACGTCGCATTGAATGGCTTTGTTCTCGTTCATGTTTTTTTCTCCTTTTCCGGCGGCTTTTTGCCGCCTTCACCCCTGATTATGCCTGTAAATTTAATTTTTATACGGGGATTCGTTGACAAAATCGCCTTTCATTTAGTAAAATAGGAATACCCGACCGACAGGGCGGAGGTGAAAACATGAAAATCATTTTAATAAAAGACGTAAAAGGCACGGGCAAAAAGGGAGATATCGTGGATTGCAAGGACGGGTTCGCCCGTTTCCTGCTTAAAAACGGCAGCGCTAAAGAGGCGAGCTCGCAGGCGATCAACGACAACAAGCAACAAAAGGAAGCCGCGGCTTTCCACCTTGCCGAACAGAAACGCAAAAACCATGAACTCAAGGAGCTTTTGCAGGGCAAGGAAATCGTCGTTTCTGTAAAGACGGGCGAAAACGGAAAATTCTTCGGCAGCGTGACCAGCAAGGAAATTTCCGAAAAACTTGCCGAATCGGGTTATGAAGTGGACAAAAAGAAAATAATATTAAACGCACCGATAAAATCGACGGGCGTCTATTCGCTGGACGTCCGCATTTCCGCAGAGGAAACGGCGAAAATAAAAATCAAAGTGGAAAGCTCGAATCATGATTGAAAACAAGCCCGAAAACCAGACGGACGAAACGAAAGGAGAAGAAAAAATCCTTTCCGAGTCCTCCCCCGCGGAGGGCAAAGCGGAAGGGGGCGAAAATACCGCTCTTCCCCCAAAACGGAGCGGAAAGAAAAAGTTCATCTTTTTTCTGATCTTTTTCCTCATCTGCGGGGCAAGCCTCGCCGTTACGGCGGTGAGCGATTTTTCGGGAGACGTTCTCCCTTTGAGCGAGATCCTCGCCACCATCGGCAGCAACTGGTTTTATCTGATCATCGCAGTCGCGTGCTGCTTACTCGTTTTATTTTTCGACTGGCTCAAAACGGTTTGCCTGATGTACGGTTTCCGCCGCAAAGCGCATTGGAAAATGTGCGCGGAAGTCGCCGTGATCACCAAGTTTTACGACTACGTAACCCCCTTCGGCGCGGGCGGGCAGCCGTTCGCCGCCTATCTGATGACCAAGCGCGGCATAGACGGCGGCACGTCCACCGCGGTGGTCATCTGCGCGTTTTTGCTCCAACAATTCGCTTTCATTCTGCTGTGCATCCTCAGCATGATCTTTTCCTTCCACCTCATCACGCCCGCGACCAAGGTGCTGGCGTTCGTGGGGCTGGCGTTTTACGTCGTCGTGCCCGTAACGGTGGTGGTGTTCTCGGTGATGCCCAAAGCGACCACGAAGATCGTTTCCGGCATCATCCGCCTGTGCGGCAAAATCAAACTGGTGCGCGACCCCGATAAAACCATCCGCAAGGCGATGGGGGTGGTCAGCCGCAACTCCAAATGCCTGAGGAGCATCGGCAAGCACAAGGGCGCGTTTACTTTGGCAACGCTGTGCGCGTTCGCAGCGCAGTTTTCGATGTTTTCCGTCGCCTACTTCACGCTGAAAACCTTCGGCTACGACCTGCCGGACGTGAACGGTTTCCGCGAATGGCTGGATCTTTCGCAGATCGTGTGCATCCTGTACGCCGCGGTGGCGTTCATCCCCACCCCCGGCAACGCGGGCGCGAGCGAAATTTCCTTTTATTTCATCTTCGCGAACAACCTCGCGGGCGGGTCGGGATTCACCGCCATGCTGATCTGGCGCGTTTTGAGCTATTATATGTATATCATCATCGGCGCCTGCCTGTCGTTCTGCACGTCGAGAATCGAAAGCCGCCGCATCCATAAAATGGAACGCGAACAGGCCGCGCTCGCGGCAGCCGCGCCGCCCGAAGAGCGGGAACAAAAAGAAGAATAACTTTACGGGGAGAGCGCCCTGCGGCGCCCTCCCCCGTTTTTTAAGAACCGGATTTTAAAAGAGGAGCGCCCCGCCGTAGCGGGGCGCTCCTCTTTTTATGCAAATCGTTTTTCCCGTTTTCCTGCCGCCCCCGCAACCTCGCGCGGGCGCGGTTCCTTTGCCCGCAAAGCGTTTAAAAGCAAAAAAGGCGGAACGATTTCGTCCGCCGTTTTTTTCTGCGCAGGAAAAGACGGCTTTTTCAGCCGCCCGCCCTTTTAGTCTTCTTTCTTTTCTTCTTTCTGCGCCACGACCGCTACGCCGTCGTAATATCCGCACTTCTTGCACACCCTGTGCGGCATTTTCAGCTCGTGGCACTGCGGGCATTCCGCCAGCGCGGGCGCCGCCACCTTGAAATTCGCAAATCTCTTGTTCGTCCTCTGTTTGGACGTTTTACTCTTCTGAACAGCCATTTTTATACACCTCTTTTATCGTATTCGCTCTCGGGAAGTTCTATCCCCTTGCAATCCTCTCCGCACACGAAGGCGATGGGCATTTCGAAAAGCAGCCTGTCGTTCACCGCCTTGGTGAGATCGATTTTTTCCGCAAAAAACGGGTAATCGTCCTCCGCGCCCGCCGAAGAAAACTCCTCCGCGAATTTCGCTGCGTATTCCCGCCGCGCGGGTTCGAGGCAGCGCGTGCATTCCCCCGAAAGGGCGAAACAGATCTCCCCTTCAACGAACGCCGTATTCTTGTCCACCCGCCTGATCGTTCCGAGAACTTTCACGGGAAGCTCCAGCTTCACGTTGGGAATGGACACGAGCTCTTCTTCGGGCGAATACTCGAAGAAAAAATCCTCTTCCGTTCTGCCCTTTTTTGCCATTTCCTTCAAATCGATAATCATTTTCACTCTCGGATAAATGCGTTCAAGCTAATCTATTTTATTATATTCCGGGCGCATTGTCAACTTTTTTTCGATAAAATTTGATAAAACGCCCGCATTTCGCCCCGTTTCCCGAAGAAACTTACGCTTTTTTGACCAAACCGAGCGTTTCGCGCGCGATGGAAAGCTCTTCGTTGGTGGGAACGACGAGCACTTTCACCTTGGAATCGGGAGCGGAAAGCACGCCCACGCCCGCATGCGGATAGGCCTCGTTGGCGGCCGCGTCGTACTTGATGCCCATGTATTCCATATCCTGCAGCACGAGGTTGCGGATATAGGGCGAATGTTCGCCGATGCCGCCCGTGAACACGACGGCGTCCGCCCCGCCGAGCACAGCGGCGAAACTGCCGATGTATTTCTTCACGCGGTAAGCCACCATTTCGAGGGCGAGCGCGGCGCGCGCGTTGCCTTCCTTGGCGGCGGCGGTGAGGTCGCGGCAGTCGCTCGAAAGCCCGCTCACGCCCAGCATACCGCACTTTTTATTGAGATAGTTCACCACTTCGTCCGGCGCGATGCCCAGCTTCACGCGGATATAATCGACGGCGGCGGGATCGATGTCGCCGCTGCGCGTGCCCATCATCAGCCCTTCGAGCGGGGTGAATCCCATAGAGGTATCCACGCACTTGCCGTCCTTCACCGCGGAAATCGAAGAACCGTTTCCGAGATGGCAGATGATGAGGCGGCAGTTTTTCGTGCCGAGGATCTTCGCCGTCTCTTCGGAAACGAACTTGTGCGACGTGCCGTGGAACCCGTATTTGCGCACTTTATACTGCTCGTACACCTCGTAAGGAATGCCGTACATAAAGGCTTTGGGGGGCATGGTGGAATGGAACGTGGTGTCGCACACCGCCACCATGGGCACGCCCTTCATCACCTCGCGGCAGCTTTTAATGCACGCGATGTTCCCCGGCATATGCAGGGGACCTAAATCGATGTTCTTTTCGCAGATGCGGATGACTTCGTCGTCGATGACCACCGAGCATTTGAAATCTTCCGCCGAATGGAGCACGCGGTGCCCCACCGCGCCGATCTCGTCCACGCTCTTCAACGCGCCCTTTTCGGGGTCGAGCATGGCGTGGAGCACGAGTTCCATCGCCTCTTTATGTGTGGGCATCTCTCTATTCAAAACGAGTTCCCTGCCGTCGAACGTCTTCTGCGTGAGCACGCCGCCCTTGGCGGTAATGCGCTCGCAAACGCCCTTCAAGAGCACGCTCTCGTCCTTCATGTCGATAAGCTGATATTTGAGCGAGGAACTCCCCGCGTTGATTACGAGAATTTTCATATCCGCACCTCTTTAATTCTGCGTCTGCAGCGCGGTGATGGCCACCGCCGCCACGATGTCGGCGGGTTTGCACCCGCGGGAAAGGTCGTTGATGGGTTTGGCAAAGCCCTGGCACACGGGGCCGATCGCCATAAATCCGCCCAGGCGCTCCACGAGTTTATAGCCGATGTTGCCCGCGTCGAGATCGGGGAAGATGAGCACGTTCGCTCTGCCCGCCACCTTGGAATCGGGCGCCTTGATGCGCGCCACGGAAGGGTCGAGCGCGGCGTCGAGCTGCAGCTCGCCGTCCGCTTCGATGTGCGGCGCGATCTCATGGAGTTTTTCAACGGCCGCGCGCACTTTATCCACGTCCGCGTGTTTCGCGCTGCCCTTGCTCGAATGGGAGAGGAAGGCGATCCGCGGCTGCAATTCCGCGATGGTGCGGGCGGATTCTTCCGAGGCGACGGCGATATACGCCAGCTCTTCGGGAGAAGGATTCTGGTTGATGCCGCAGTCCGCGAACACCAGCGCGCCGTCCGGCACGTACTGGTTGCCCGTTTTGGGGGGAATCATCAGAAAATAACTCGAAACGAGGGGCACGCCCGGCTTGGTCTTTACGATCTGCAATCCGGGGCGCAGTGTGTTCGCCGTGGAATGGCACGCGCCCGAAACCAGCCCGTCCGCCTCGCCCGCTTTGAGCATGAGCACGCCGAAATAAGTGTTGTCGTGCGAAAGTTTTTCCGCCTCTTCCTCGGTCATGCCCTTGTGCTTGCGGAGTTCGAAGAGAAGTTTCGCATAGTCTTTGCACTTTTCGCTCGTTTTGGGGTCGATGATAGTTACGCCCGAAAGGTTTTCTTCCGGGTGAGCCTTTCTGATCTCCTCCTCGTTGCCGAGGAGCACGATCTTCGCGATGCCGCGCGCCTGCGCGTCCGCCGCGGCCTTCACCACGCGCGCGTCCTCC
>CALVZR010000188.1 GCA_944372565.1 uncultured Clostridia bacterium
AACGTTCCTCAAAGCCTACGCCCGTGAGATCTACGGGTTTGGGCGTGATCGTCCAGGTAAGGGAAACCGTTTCAATCTCATCGCCGCCCGCGGAGCCCCTCCACATATAGTTTTTGGGGAATTTCAACACGATATCCAGCCGGTATGTTCCCGCATTCTGCGCGGCGAGCGCGGGGCCTTCTTCGGTAACGGTGTAGCCGCTGCCCGTCGTCATAAAGCTGATGCCCATCACTTCGGCGTCGAAATGCTCGGAAAGCAGCTGAACCGTTTTGTCGCCGAAAACGCTCGTCACGCTCGTGCCGCCCTCCGCGAAAACGGGTTTATCGAGCGGTTTTTTATCGATCTTCCACGGGAAGGAAAGTTTTTCCGTTTCCCCGCCTTCCCAGCAGAAGTTGGGAGCGAGGGTAACTTCCGCATTGTAATCGCCCGCGTTGATGCCGCTGTTTCCGCTGATACTCATCGCCTGCACCTGTGTGCGGTTGGGGAGCTGCACCGTGGGTTCGTAGTTATCGGGGAGATACACAACCTCTTCGCCCGTATAAACATATGGCGCCGCCGAAGCGGTGGGTTTTGTTACCGCGTACGGTTTAATCTCAAATTCGCCGTAGCCCGTGCCCCTGCCGAAATCGCCGTGCGCTTCCACAACGGCGCGCACCCGGTACTTGCCGGCATTTACGGGTTTGCGCGACTGCCAGAAAGCTTCCGCGGGAGTCTGCCCCTCCCTGAACACCGCGCAGGGGAAGGTGAACCCGCCGACTTCCGACGTCGCGCTCGCCTGCGGTTCGGGCAGAACCTCGTCGCCGTACGTCCAGTCTTCTATGGTTACCGTAACCGTGTTGGTCATCGTGGAAACGGTGAAGATGACGTTCGTGAGCGAAGCGTCCGCCGCGGGATATCTCCACTCGTAATTAGCGGTATTTTTCAGGCGGATGATGATGGTGTAAGTGCCGAGACTGCCCGGCTTTTGCACGAAATAGGAACCGCCTTCCTCTTCGAGAGCGGCGAAATCGCCGCCGGGCGCAACTTCCATCACGTCGCTGCGGTAACCTTTAAGAGCGTTCCTCGTCACCGCGTCGTCGTCGAGGGAAACGGAATCGTATTCCCACCCCACGGAAAGCGTTTTCCGTGCGATCTCCACCACGCCGTGCGCGAGCAGCCCCGCATAGTTTTTGGTTTCCTGCACGGTTACGCGCGCGTAATATACGCCCGCTCCCGCCGCCGCGGAGAACAGCTCCGCGCTGTCTATCGGTTCTAAATATTCGTAATTTCCTTCCTCTCCCGTGCGCGTGCGGAAATATTCGATGACCACGCCGCCGAAGTCGGCGGTTACGTCGGTATCCGCAACGGGCGCGGAGGGAATCACTTCGTCTTCAAACGTCCATTCGATATCGGTAAACGGCTTTTTGAACGCGTTGCCCGCGCGTCTGATGAGAACCTCGAAATAACCGAACTTGTCATCATGGTTTTTCGCGCTCACGCGGTAGTAGATGGTGTAAGCGCCTTCCGTTGCGTCGTCCCAACTCTTCACGTCGCGCACGGAACGGATATAATCGCCGTCCGAAAGTCCGCCCTGCTCGATATCCTTTTCGCTGAATTTCCACGTTGCGGGAATATTGTGCGCCTGCGCGGTGAGCGTTGCCCAGCCGTCGTGCCCGCCTTCGCTTTGGAAGTAGAAATCTTCGCCCGTGTAGGTCGTTACAAATCCCTCCGCGCTCACGGTGATCTCCGCCTTGCCGATCGTAAATTCCGCGCTTTCGCAGGGCTCGAAGGCATAATTCGCGTTGTCGCCCGCGCCCGCCGCGAGGGAGAGCGTTACGGTATATCTGCCCGCTTCCATAGGCGCAAGCGAACTTTCGTACGCTTCGCCCTCAGCCGTTTGCCCTTTGTAGAGGAAGTCAAATTCCACGCTGTCCCTTTCGCCTTCGTGTACATAAACGTTCAGCGGCTCTGGCTCTGCGCCGAAACGGGTGGCGTTATCGAACACCGCGCCCTGCGGCAAGCCGAAATCTTCCACCGTGAGCGTGCGCTCCGTTATGGTGAATTTACCCGTGCGAGCGGAAGTCCAATTTACGGTGTAATTTCCGCGGTCCGCGCCGGAAACGCCCGTCACCTTCGTCGTGTATTGATCGCCCACGGGCGAGCCCTGTTGCGCCGAGGCGCTCACCGCAATCTTCACGTCGTCGCCCGCAACGAATTTCGCCTCGCCCGTATATTCAAACCCGAGCGCGGGAATGGACTCGCCGTAAACCGCCGTGCCGTCGCCCGCCTTGATCTCCACTTCGAGCGGAGCCATACGGTAGGTTGCCTTCGTATCGCCGATTTCCGCGGAAATCGCGTAGTTTGCGCGCGCTTCGTCGTCGTCGCGGAAACCCGTCACCCGGAATTCGTAATATTCCGGGCGCACCGTTTTGAATTCTTCGTCGTTCCCGACGAGGGAAACGACGAGTTCTGTCCTCTGCCCGCCGATGGGCGCATAATACGCTTTCACGTCGCCCGAACGGTTTGTGCCGTTATAAACGAACGCACTGTTGCTTTCCTTTTCCCATTCGATTTCCACGGTGATCCCGTCATATTCACTGCCGAGAATGCGCGGCTGCACGAAGATCGTCGTGCTGACGGAATCGGGGCAGACGTAGTTTTCGCTTTCCGTTTTAAACGTTACGGTATATTCCACGCCTTCGGCGGGCGTCACGTTTGTCACGCCTTCGGCGGGTTTAATCACCTCCACTTTCACGCCGTCCAGCCCGTCTGCAATGAGTTCTTCGTTCTGCAGTTCGGGAACGAACGCCTTGCCGTCGTAAACGTGCGTATATTCTGTGTTAAAACCGATTTTACCCGCCCAGGAATATGTTGCGAGGCCGATGGTGAACCCGTATCTACCGCTGCCGGTAAACACGTAGTTGCCTTCGTCTTCCTCTTTGCTCACCTCCGCCCATACGAAATACTTACCCGCGTTTACCGGCGCGTCCGTCGTTTCGGGATAGTCTGTGCCCTCCCCGCCCTCGTATTTCAAAACGATGGTGACGGACGTTTCGTTCGCCTTAAAACGCTTGGGCTGATTGTCGTAGGTATTGCTGGCGAAATCGGGCGTGAGAATAACCTCCACGCTCGCCGGCACGATCTTATACACGGCGTGCCCTGCGGTGTAGTCGCCGTCTTCTGCTTTCCGGCCGTATTGCAGAATCTCGTAGTTCTTGCCCAACCCGGAAAGGAGGCGCTCGGTTAAAATTTTATATTCGCCCGCGTCGGTCGGCATGCCGTTTTCAAAACCTTCTACATACAGGCGGAAAATTTCGCTTTCCCTTCCCGCGTCTTCCGCATACAGCCCGAAATGCGTTTCCCCGTCGCCCGAAGCGACGGAGGCTTTCAGTTGGCTCGTTTCCACCTCTTCGCCGTAGATGCTTTCTAAATACTCGGTATCCACGCGGATGGGGCGCTCGTAAACGGTGAGCGTGCCGCCCGTAAGATTGCCGCCCGCAAGGTTGGTTACGTTATAGTTCTTGTAGGTTGTATCGTTTTCGTACCCCTGCCTGAACGCGAGGGTGATCGTATAATCCCCCACGCCGCCGTTTTGCGCGCCGGGATCGTAATTTGTGCCGAAGGAAAGCAGTTTTTCAAGCGCCGCCTTGTCGCGCGCGGCGAATTTTTCCGCAAGCTCGTCGAATTCCGCCTCGAACGCGGCAACGGTTTCGCCGTACATCACCCTGCCGTCCTTCGCGGAAATCACGAGGTCTTTTTGCTGAATCTCGAACTGCGATTCGGGATTTTTCGCCGAAAGCTGATAGTTTTTGTGCTCGAACGTCGCGGTAACGGTGTAATTCCCCGCGTTTTCGGGCTCTACGTCACTGCCGTTATAGAGGAAATCAACCTTTATGCCGTTCCCTTCGTTGCCGACCGCCCCCACGATTTCATACGGAATTTCCCAACTATTGCCGTAGGTTACGGAAACGTTTTCCGCCTCGACCGTTACGGTGCGCTTGTAAATTTCAAAAATCGAAGTTTGTTCGCCTTCGTAAGAGAAGGTTACGGCGTAGTTTTCATTGGTCCGACCAACGGTTTTGTAGCCGTATTTTCCCACGTTGAAGGAAGTTTCTGCCAGCGCAAGTTCGATGCCGAGATCGTCGCCGAACAGCGGCTGCTCCTCGGTATAGCGATACGCGGCGTTGAGCGCCGTATTTACTTTCGGCGGGTTGTTCTGCCCCGCGTATTCCCCGCGGTTTTGCAAAAGCGTTACGCCGATGGAGCGCGGCGATACCGTCATCACGGCGGTTACGCCGCTCTTCACGTCGTAATTGCGCGCGGAGCCGCTCACCGAAAGCACGATGTCGTACTCGCCCACGCTGCCGTTTTCCTCGCCCGGCGCGTATTTCTCCCCGCCGTCCTTGGCAACGGCTTTATAGGAAACATTCACGCCCGCAATGGCGTCGGGAACCTGATCCGTTCCCTTCAGCCCGCTCGGCGTATAGGTGAAGCCTTCCGCCGTTTCGCCGTAGGTAATTTCCAGCGCATTCGGCGTGAGCGTGAGTTCGGCTTTTGCGATGGTGAAAGAAACGGTGCCGCTCTGCGGGTTGTGGTTGGTTGCGGAAATTTCCCATGTTACGGTGTAAGCCCCGCCGCCTTCCTTAACGTCTTTGATTTCGGTAAGCTCCGACCCGTC
>CALVZR010000189.1 GCA_944372565.1 uncultured Clostridia bacterium
CGAGGCGTGCGAAGAAAGTCTGACGGCAGTGCGTACAAACGGCACGAACATCGGCAGTTTTCTCGATACCGATTCGCGGATGCGCGTTCTGGATTTTTACCGCGCCTGGCACATCGCGACGGCGAAAAGCCAGATTTATTTTGCAAAGGCGATCAAGGAAAGATACCGCGGCGAAAAGCTGACGGGGGCGTTTTACGGCTCTTACGGCTGCACGGATTTCTTCTACGGTTCCACCGCGGGCGGCGTGCTGGAAATTCTGGACAGCGGCGCGATGGATTTTCTCTCCGCGCCGGGCGTTTACGTCAACCGCCAGCCCGGGGGATTTACGGGGCAGCGGGAAATGCCCGATTCCTTCGCTTTGCGGAACAAACTTTTTATCGTGGAGGAGGACACGCGCACGCATCTGGAAAGCCCCCATTTCCGCGCGATGTTCGATTATTACGACGCGGAAGATTCCGTCAACGTGCTCAAACGGGATTTCGGAAGGAATCTGTGCGAAAATCTGCCCGCCTGGTGGTACGATCACCACGTGGGCGGCGGCAGATATAAGCAGGAAGATATCTATCGGCTTTTTTCGCGGCAGAGCGAGATCGCAAAAGACGCGCTCGCGCTGAAAAACAGAAAGAAAGGGAACGAGATCGCCTTGATTTACGACGAGGAAAGCATTCACGCCGTTTCCAATCAATCGACGAAAGAACTCGTGGAATATTTCAGGAATTACGAACTCGCCCGCATCGGCGCGGGGGCGGACCAATATTTTCACAACGATATGGAAAACCCCGCCATGCCCGATTACAAATTGTATATTTTTTTCAATACGCTCGTACTGACGGAAAAAGAACGCTCCGCGATCCACGCAAAACTGAAAAAGAACAACGCCGTGGCGCTGTGGGTGTATGCTCCCGGCGCGATCGATCCCGGAAGCGGATCGCGCTTCGGGGCGGAAAACGTGAGCGCTTGCACAGGTATTCATATCAAGATGCTGTGCGAAAAACATCACACGAAGTATCGGGTGCAAAACGACAGCCGCGGGATTTTTGCCGCCGTAGATAAACGTAAAATTTTCGGCGTGAACGACAGGCCGTATGCCAGCAATATCCTCGTTGTGGTGAAAGATATCGTCACGTTCGCCGCGCCCCTGTTTTACGCGGAGGACGCAGAGGCGGAAAATCTGGCGTATTTCCTCACCAACCGCCTGCCCGCCGTTTCGTATAAGGACTGCGGCGGTTTCCGTTCGGTATTTTGCGGAAGCAAGATCCTCAATGCGGAGATCGTGCGGGCGATCGCCCGTTTCGCAGGCTGCCATATCTGGCTCGACAGCGAGGACGTCTGCTATGCGAGCGACAATTATTTATGCCTGCACGCCTCTTCGGACGGGGAAAAACAGTTGTTTTTCAAAAGGAAATGTTCCCCGTACGAACTGTACGAAAAAAAGTTTTACGGCGAAAATATTTCTTCTTTGAAATTGTATATGCGTAAGGGCGAAACCTTGACGTTCGCGCTGAAATAAAAATTTAATTTAAAAAGCAAACGCGGAGAACGGGAAAAAGATTTCTAATATTCCGATTTTATGCTATAATATATCCTGACCGAAAAGGAGGGCGGGAGAATGGAAAAAAACGAAGAACGCTTTTATGAATTCTGCGTGATCGGCGGGGGGATCGCCGGCATCTGCGCGGCGGTTTCCGCCGCGCGCAGAGGGGTGAAAACCGCGCTCGTGCAGGACAGGCCCGTTCTGGGAGGAAACGCTTCGAGCGAGGTGCGGATGTGGATCCGCGGGGCGAGCAACGGCTTTCCCCTGTACAGGGAGGGCGGCATCGTCGAGGAGATTTCCATGCGCAATCTCTATTTCAATCCCACGCTGTCTTTCGGCGTATGGGACGGCGTTTTATACGATCTGGTCGTTTCCGAACCGAACCTGACGCTCTTTTTGAATACTACCTGCACCGCCGCGGCGCAGGAGGGCAACAGAATCGTTTCGATAGACGCGTGGCAGACGACGACTTATAAAAAATACAGGATATATGCGGATTATTTTGCGGATTGTTCGGGCGATTCGATCCTGAGTTATTTTACGGACGCGCAATATACGAGCGGCAGGGAGGACAAGGCTGCGTTCGGCGAGGCGGACGCGCTCGATTTCGCGGATAAAAAGACGATGGGAAATTCCTGCATCATGCAGGTGCGGGAAACGGGGGAAAAGATCGCTTACACGCCGCCGTCTTTCGCGAAGAAGATGACGGAGAAAGAATTCCGAAACAGAATGGACGTAACGAATCGAAACGCCTTCAAAACGGATAATTTCTGGTGGCTGGAACTCGGCGGCGACAAGGACGCCACGGCGGACGCCGAGGAGATCAAAGAGGAATTGCTGGCGCTGGCGTACGGCGTGTGGGATTATATCAAAAACAGCGGGAAGTTCGACAGCGAAACCTGGGAATTGGACTGGGTCTCTTTTTTAGGGGGAAAACGGGAAAGCCGCCGTTACATCGGGGATTATGTCCTTACCGAAACCGATCTGCTGAACGGCGGTGATTTTGAGGACGAGGTTGCGTACGGCGGCTGGCCGATGGATAACCATACTCCTTGCGGATTCAATTCCGAACAGCCGCCGAACACGAATATTTTTCTGAAAAAACCGTACGGAATCCCGTACAGATGCCTGTATTCAAAGAATATAGAGAATTTGTTTTTTGCGGGAAGAAACGTGAGCGTAACGCATCTGGCGCTGTCTTCC
>CALVZR010000190.1 GCA_944372565.1 uncultured Clostridia bacterium
TTAAACGGTAATGTTTCGCGATGGCGTCCCGCAGGGCGGCGCTTTCGGGGTCGGAATACAGCCGCAGTTCGTCGAGCGCCTTTTCGGTCACGCGCGAAACGGCGTAGCGGCTGGGAAAATACGGGCTTTCGTTGGTGTTCAGCTTTACGTATTCCCCGCCTTTCGGCTGTTCGCCCGGCGTGTACGGGGCGAGTTTTTGCAGTTCTTCCGCTAAATATTTACTCATCTTTCCTCCTTATTTTCACGCTGCGCGCGTGCGCGCTCAACCCCTCGGATTCGGCAAAGCGGATAATTTTATCCGCTTCCGCGGCGAGGGCGGTTTTATCGTAGCGCATATACTGCACGGTCTTTACGAAATCGTTCGCGCCGAGCGCGGAGGCGAAGCGCGCGCTCCCCCCCGTGGGCAAAGTGTGGTTCGCGCCCGCGAGGTAATCCCCCGCGGCCTCGGGCGTGCCGTAGCCCAGAAAGACCGATCCCGCGTTTTTCACCCTGCCCAGCAGGGCGAACGGGTCCGCCACCGCGAGTTCGAGATGTTCGGGCGCGAGTTCGTTGGCGATGTCCACCGCCTGTTTCACGCTCTCCGCGAGGATGATTCTGCCGTTGTTTTTCAAAGACGTTTCGGCAATTTCCCGCCGAGGCAGCAGGCAAACCTGTTTTTCCAGCTCTTCGCATACGGCGTTTGCGAGTTCTTCGCTGTCGGTAACGAGCACCGCCGAGGCGAGTTTATCGTGCTCCGCCTGCGACAAAAGATCCGCCGCGACCGCTTCCGCCCGCGCGCCGCCGTCCGCCACGATCAGAATTTCGCTGGGGCCGGCGATCATATCTATCCCGCATTCGCCGAACACCAGCCGCTTTGCCGCCGCGACGAAGATATTGCCGGGGCCGGTGATCTTATCGGCGCGCGGCACGCTCTCCGTGCCGTAGGCAAACGCGGCGACGGCCTGCGCGCCCCCCATTTTATAGATTTCGTCCGCGCCCGCGATATGCGCCGCCGCGAGCACTTCCGCGCGGATTTCCCCGTTTTTTCCCGGCGGGGTTGCCACGAGCACGCGGGGCACGCCCGCCACCTTTGCCGGCACGACGTTCATGAGCACGGTGGAAGGATATGCCGCCGTTCCGCCGGGAACATATACCCCCGCGCAGGAGAGCGGCGTTACGCGCTGCCCCATAATCTTGCCGTTTTCTTCGTATTCAAAGCCGCGCTGCAGCTGTTTTTCGTGAAATTTCGCGATGTTCGCCGCCGCCGTTTTCAAAATTTCGAGATATTCCCCGTCCACGGCGGAAAGCGCCGCGGAGATTTCCTCTTCGCTCACTTTCAGCGTTTTCAGATCGGCTTTGTCGAACATACGGGTATATTCGAAAACCGCCGCGTCCCCCCGCGCCTTCACGTCCGCGAGGATGGGTTTCACCTTCTCTTCCGCGGCGGAATAATCCGCGCTCCGCCGCGATAATATTCTGTTTTTCAGCGTTTCGCCGTATCTTTCCGGTCTGAGCATTCCGTTTTCTCCTTCAACTTTTCCAAAACGGCGTCTATCTCCCCGCCCTTGAAGCGGTAAGACGCCTTGTTCACGATAAAGCGCGTGCTGATTTCCGAAATCGTTTCGAATACTTTCAAATCGTTTTCTTTGAGCGTCGTGCCCGTTTCCACGATATCCACGATCACGTCCGAAAGCCCCAGCAGGGGCGCGAGTTCGATGGAGCCGTGCAGTTTGATGATCTCCGCGTCCCTCCCCTTCGCCGCATAATAGGCGCGCGCCGTATTGACGAATTTTGTAGCAACTTTTACGGGGCGGAAGGTGTCTTCGCGGTAATCGTTTTTCGCCGCGACGCACATGCGGCATTTTCCCATATTGAGATCGAGCATTTCATATACGTCCGGGGCGTATTCGGTTAAAATATCCTTGCCCGCAACGCCCGCGTCCGCCGCGCCCAGTTCCACATATTTCGCCACGTCCGCCGGTTTCACCCAGAAATAACGCACGCCGCTCTTTTCGTCGGAAAACACCAGCTTGCGGTTTTCGGGGGTATAATCGCTGCAGGCATACCCCGATTCCGCGAGCAGGCGATATACTTTTTCTCCCAGTCTGCCCTTTGGCAGCGCGATGCTGATCATTTTATCACCTCGATTGCCGCATAGTTTCCGCCGTCGGATGAAAGCGCAATTTTTACGCTCTTTCCCGCGGCGTTCAGTTCCTCCGCCCGCCTGAGCGCGGCGGCTTCCCGCCCCTCACGATAAAGGAGGAGCACGTCCGTTTTTTCCGCGTCCTCTTTGAGGTACGCGCCCAGTTCGCCGAGATAGAGCGCAAAGCCGATCGCCTGCGCTTTTTTGCCGAATTTCTGCGCTAAAAGATCGTATCTTCCGCCGCTTAAAACGGCTTTGGGAACGCCTTCCACATAGCCGTTGAAGATCAGCCCGTTATAATAATCGGCGTTGTTCGCGATGGAAAAATTCACGCTGATTTCCCGCGCGGCGCCCAGTTCTTCCAGGAGTTCGGTGAGGGAAAGGAGCTCGTCCGCCGCGGCGCGCATCTCCTCGTTGAGCGAAAGTTCTTTCGCGCGTCTGAGCGCGCTTTTCGGTTCGCCGCGCAGGCGGATCACCTCTTTGAAAATATCCGCTTTTTCCCTTTCGATGCCCGTTTTTTCGGCGTATCTTTCAAAATCGTGCACGTTCTTTTCCCCGAGGAAGGAAATGAGTTCTTCCTGCGCCGCGCCCGAAGCGCACAGCGCCGCGCAAAGACCGTTCACATAGCCCATATGCGAGAGATCGAGCGAACTCCTCCCGCCCGCGGCGGCGAGCGTCTTTTTGATGAGCACCACGATCTCCGCTTCCGCGGCGCGGTCCACCGTGCCGACGATTTCCGCGCCGATCTGGGAAACCTCTTTATAAGAGCGGCTGCCCTTTTCCAGGCGGTAAACCTTTTCGTTATAGAAATATTTCTCCGTACAGCCGTTTGCTTTGGCGTTCTTCACCACGGAGAGCGTTACGTCCGGGCGGAGCGCGTACAGCTTGCCGTCCGCGCCGGCAAACACCGCCATATTTTCGCTTGAGAGGAAGTTTTTATTTTCCATATATACGGAATATTCCTCGAATGCGCCCATTCTGTATTCCGTGAAACCGCGCATCCTGTACAGACAGCACAGTTCCATCGCGATGCGCTCTTCTTTTCTCAGTCTTTCGGGATCTATCTTCATATCTTCTCCGTTTGCCCGCCCGGCTCGATAAATTTCGCATACCCGCCGCTGCCGTGATTGATGCAGCGGGAAATGCGGCTGAGCGTGGCGCTGCTCAGTTCGGTTTCTCCGATGATGGTGTTGTAGGTTTTGCCCTGCAGAAACAATTTTGCGGCATAGGCGCGGCGCGCCATCTGCTCGATTTCCGTATAGGTGCAGAGATCCGCCAGCAGCATCGCGAAATCCTCTTTGCTTTTCGGCTTGGTCAGAATTTCATATAGTTCGTCTATCAGACGATCGAGTTCTTTCTTTTCCAATTTTTTATCCCCTTGCCCTTTTCTCGCATTCATTATACTTTAGTGCGGTAAAGAAGTAAAGCGTTTGTGCATGGATTTTGCAAAATTTCTCCGCCTTTTCC
>CALVZR010000191.1 GCA_944372565.1 uncultured Clostridia bacterium
GGGCGAATCGCTGATCGTAACGGAGATTTCGTAAACGATTTCATCCGTTCTCCCCAAAAAGTCGGTGAAAGAAACGGTGAGCCGATAGGTGCCGTCCTCCTCGAACGTGTAATTTTCCGCCGATACCTCTCCGCCGAGGGGGTCGGAAAGCGTGAGTTCGGCTTGCGCCGTTCCCGAACCGCCCGAAGCCGTTCCCCGCGGCAGGCGGAAGGTTTCGCCCACGAAATACGCCGTGCGCAGTTCGGAATCGAATGTATAGGCGAAGGCGGGCAGCTCTTCTGCGACGGTTACCCGCACGGTAACTTCCGAGGCGTTCCCCGAATGATCCGCCGCCGTATAGACGACGGTATATACACCGCTTTCATCCGGCAGGAACGCGCCGTTTTCCACCGCGATCTGCCGCTGCGCCGCCGTCTGATAATCCTTATACACGGAAACGTCTGTTGCAACGGCGCCTTCCACCGCGTCGTAGGCGTCGGAGGCGAACACGGGATACGCCGTGCCGACTTCGCCCTGCGGCAGGGCGAAGTCGTATCCGCCGTAATCAACGCCGATTTTGGGTGCGGTTTCATCGTCGATCCACTCCTGCGCGAGGGAAACGCCGTTCACCTCGCCCACGAGCAGCTGTGCGCTCTCGCCCTGCAGGTACTGCACGGAAACGCTCAGATACACTTCGCCCGTGGAAAATCCGCCGAAGAGGGCGTTTTCCGAAAAGCATTGCAGGCTGTCGAGATCGATGACCTGATTGCCGTATTCGTAGCCTTCGCGCTTGATGTTATCCACGTAAACCGCATTTTCTTCATAGTCGTAGTAAAGCGTGAGAAATTCCGTTCCCGCGAGCGATTCCCCCGTGAAACTGTAATTGACGGGGCAGCCCGTGTTGTAGGCGGTGAGCACCGAACCCATCTCCCAGCCGGAGAGGATCTGCTCCGCGCCTCCCGCGCGGATGTAGGAAAATTCGTTGCCCCAGCTCCCCTTGAACGCCGTGATGTTCACGTAATTGCGGGCGTCGTTCACGTCGGTCAGGCGCACGGTGAACTGCCAGAAATCCAGCTCGCCGTAAACCGAGGGCAGCACCATCACGCTGATCAGTGGATCGTTTCTGGTGTTCTTGCTCAAATCGATGACCTTGGTATATTCCGCAAACTTGTCTTCCGCGGTGAAGGTGAGCACCGAGCCGTACGCCTTGGAGGGATAGAGCGAACCGCTGTCCCCCGTTTCCGCCGACACCGCCGAGCCGTCCCCCGCGAAGGCGCCTGCCGCGGAATACGCCGCGGTGAAATACGCCGTATAGGTGTAGGTCGTGGCGAAACGCACGTAATAAACGAGTTTATATTCGCCCGCCTGCGCGAGCACGGCGGAGCCGTTTTGCAGCGTTACCGCCGAACCGTCGGGCGCATACAGCGCCGCCGTGGCGCGCTTGCTCTCCCCGCCGAGCGTCGCCGTGAGCGAGGGCGGATTGAAGGAAGAGCCGACCGCCGCCTTTGCGGGCAGATCGGAAGAGAGCGCATACACGGGCGCGGTTTCGGAAACGGTGAACGCCACCGTTTGTTTTAAGTTTTCATATCCTGCGACGGAGTAAACGAGGGTATATTCGCCCGCGTCGTCCAGCGCGACCTGCCGCGATTCGTCGGCGGTGAAACGGGTATCTTTATAGAGTTCGCCGTTGAAATACAGCGCGGCTTCGGCGGGTTCCGTCCTGCCGTCCGCAAAGATCGCGCTCGTCACGCTTGCGGCGTAAATTTCCAGCGCGGAGCCTGCGCCCACCGCGGCGAATTCCGTAAGCCCCCGATAACTGCCCTCCACGGCAAACGACGTTTCGGGAGCGGAAGCGAACGCCCGCACGGAAACGGTCTTTGTCTTTCCCGCATTGCCCGCGCCGTCCTTCGCGGTGTAGGAAATTTCGTACGTCCCCTCTTCGTCGGGCAGGAAATAACAGCCCGGTTCGTATGAGGAAAGGGCGGTGCCGTCCGCGGCGTAAAGCGCGTACGTGCTGCCGCCGCGGCTGACCTGCACGTCGCCCGAAAAGGCGAGTTCCCCTTCCAGCACGTCGAAGGCGGAAGGTTCGGGCAGCGCGTATTTTTCGCCCGCGACCGCGTGATACGAGACGGAAACCAGCGTTTCCGCGCCGACGTTATCCGTGAAGTTTTCCCCCGCGAGCGACTGCCCGTTGAGTTCGTACAAAACGACGTTCGCCGTTTTGCCTTCCGCGATTTCGCCGAAACGGACGCGCACGCTGTATTTTCCGAAATCGGGAATCGCGAGCAGGCCTGAATCCTCCGCGTCGAGATCGTACACCGCGCGGTAGGTTTCCTCCGTGGTGGAAGTGCCGTAGTGGATGACGTAGATTTCCCTGCTCTCCGCGTTGTACCCGAAGGTGACGGGCATGGAGTTTTCCGAAGTATAGGCGCCGCCCCGCCGCGCCACGTTGCAGAACGTGGTGCCGCCGATGCGGGTATAATAGCCGCCCGAATTTTTCAGCCCCGTTTCCGAGGGGACTTTGGCGTCCGTTGCGTAATGATAGCCGACCGCCGTTCCCGACACGATGACGCGCGCCGCGGGCGTGATGATGTTGTATTTTTCGCCGCCCGCGATGACAACCGTGAAGGCGTTTCCGTTTTCGTCCTCGAAATCGAAGAAGATTTCGCGCAGGTCGATATAGGGCGACATCACCACCGCAGAAGAATTATAATCGTTTTCCGTGGCGGGGTGATAGGTTACCGAAGAATAGACGCGGAAAGTGAGCTCGAAATCCCCCGCGAACTCCGGCGCGAGCGAAACCGACGCGCCCTCGTTTTCTGCGGAAAGCAGCACGCCCCGCTTTTCCAGATCGAAATCCCGCGCGGCGGTGCCGCCGTCGTATGTTTGAAAGGTATCGGGCGCGGCTCCGTTTGCAGTGACGTTCACGCCGTCTGCGGAAACGAACATTTCTCCGCTGTTGGCGATTTCCGCCCGCGGCCGCGCGGACGCGACCGCCACGAAAATCAGGCAGAGCGCCGCAATCAGGCTCAACGCCGCCGCGGCGGCGCGCTTTCTGAAAGTGTTCATTGCTTTCCTCCTTTTAACCTTTGATCCCGCCGACCGCCATATTGCCGACCAGCTTGTTTTTGAAAATCAGAAATACGATGAAAATCGGAATGGTAACCAGCATACACGCGGCGATGGCTACGGTAACGTAACTCGCCTCGTTCGTGGAACTGTGCGTGAAATAATACAGCCCGTAAGCGATAGTCGGGCGGCTGGGCAGGTAGATCATCGCCGTGGTGTAGTCGTTCCAGTAGCTGATGAACGAGAGCAGCGCCACCGCGCCGATGGTCGTTTTCACCAGCGGGGTAACCACCCGCGTGAGAATCTGGAACTGCGAAGCGCCGTCGATCTCCGCCGCCTCTTTGAAATCGTTGGGCAGGCTCTTGAACGAGGCGTAATAAATGAGGAAATTCGTGCCGATGAAATACCCTTTCATAATCGCCACGCCGAAGAGGTTATCGTAAAAGCCGACCGCCTTGGAAACCTGGATGGACGAGGCGAGATTGCCGATGATGGGCAGAATGAGCGTAACGATCACGATGCCGTAGATGAATTTGCCGAATTTAAAATCGAATTTCGCCACGGCGTACGCGCAGATGAAGGGCGTGAAGGTGTGCGTGAGCGTGCAGAGCACGGTGTAGCAGATCGAATTGTAAAACATCTCCACGATGTAGATATTCCCCACGCGCGGCACGGGCGCGGCGAGATTGTCGAAAACGTAGATGTAATTATCGAGGATGAATTTCGAGGGGAACCCGAAGGTGTTCCGCATAAAATCCAGCTCGGTTTTGAACGAGGTGAACAGCGCCCAAAAAAGCGGCGCGAGGAAACTCACCGTGTAGAGGAAGAGCAGCACCAGCCCCGCCACGGTGAAGGCGCTCTTTCCGAGTTGATCGTGTTGGATCTTATTTGTTCTCATATCGGTTCACTCCGTACTCGGCACGAATTTTTCGAGCAGATATTTCACCGCGAGCGTGATCGGCGTTGCCACGAGGGTGAAGAGCAGCCCCGCCGCCGACGCGTAAGGATACTGCGCGTAGCTGGCGTTATCCGAGCGGATGATGCGCACGAAGAACACGTAGCCGAGCGTTTGCAGATCGTCCCTCGCGCCGCCCCCGTAGAAGTTGTACAGCCCCGCCTGGTTGGTGAACAGCCCGGCGATGCCCGCCACGAGAAAGATGGTGATCGTGGGAAAGATGAGCGGCAGGGTGATCTGCCAGAATTCCCGCAGAAGCGAAATGCCTTCCAGTTCGCCGAATTCCACGAGGGAATCGTCTATTTTGGTCATCGCGCTCGTGTAGATGAGGATCTGCGTGCCGAACCCCGCCCAGATGTTGTAAAAGACGATGGTGGCAAAGCCCGTTTTCTTGGTGGTGAGCAGGTTGAACCCGATAACCGTCGTGAGCGCGTTTTCCACGAAGTAGCGGAACATCAGCGAAACGACGAGCGCGGAGATGATCTGCGGCAGAAAGAGCACCACGCGGAAAAATCCGTAAGCAGGCACCTTTTTATACAGGAAGAAGGAAAAGACGAGGTTGAGCGGCAGCGCGATGCACAGCGTGCAGACATATAAGATCACGGAATTCAGCGTTGCGGTGATCCTCGCGGCGTTTCCCCTCAGATCGGAGAGAAAACTCGCGAAATTATCGAACAGCTCCCCCGCCCCGTTGAAGTAGAACTGCGCGGTTCCCGTATCGAAATGCTGAAAGGCGAGCAGCACGGAATTGATGTTCACCCCGATGTAAAACACGGCGAACTGCGCGAGCGGATAGGCGACGAGCGCGATGAAAAACGCCAGCTCTCCCCTTCTCCGCGAGGACATCGTCCGCGGGCGGCTCTTTTTGAAGATCTTCCGCTTTGCGCTATGTATCGCCACCGAAACCGAATAGCACGCGGACTTTATTTTTTCAAGACAGCGGGAAAACGCGTTTTTCAAAGCGTTCGTTCCCTCCCTCTTTTTCCGGTTTTCGTTCAATGCAACATCCCCCGTCAGTCAAAATATTTCGACATTCTGTTGTTCCATACCGATTGGGAAAAAGTCGTCTGCAAACCGAGGAAGTAGTTTTCCGCGTTCAGCGAAGGTTCCTGGGAAAATTCCCACATCGCGTCCAGATATTCCCTGCCGTTCACCGTGGATTTCCACCACCAGTTGGAACCGAGGAAGGATGCCTCCTGAACGAAACAATCGTTATAATACAGCGTCACATAGGAAATTTCGGTGTCTTCGCTGTGGTAGATCTCCCACATATTCTTGGCGTAATGCGTCATTTCCGCGAGGTCGCCCTCTTCGAGTTCGTAATCGTACGGGCGGATGGCTCCCGTCATGCGCGTGAAGGTGCGCAGGCCGTGGTCGCTGTGCACGAACCGCAGAAAATCCTTGGCAAGTTCGGGCTCGGCGGTGTTCGCCGCGATAAAGGCGACCGAGTTGCCCGTGGAAGAGATGAGCGTGGTATCGGGATCGGATTTTCCGTCGTCCGATTTGGGCGTGGGCATAAAGGCGAAACGGCGGGTGCCGAACGCATATTCTTCCCCGCTGTCCGCAACGATCTCGTCGAAAAAGCTGCGGGCTTCGTTTTCCCACCAGCCGCCTTCGATGATCATGGCGATCCGATCGCCTTCCACGGCGGAATCGAGATAAGAACGCTGCGCCATCATATGGGTATTCGTGCCGTCGAACGAGGTCTTCACGTAAAGGCCGTTGCGGACGATGTATTCCGCATAGTCGAGCGCGTATTTTTTGCCCTGCTGCTGTTGCAGAAGGTAAGCGTTGTTCACGCTGATGGGCGTGGCGGTTTCATCGCCGTCGAACGTATAGGAGCCGTTGAAGGTCATATTGAGGTCGAAATCCGCCTTCCCCTCGTAATCCGCCCAGATGGAAGTGAGGAAACGATAGCGGTAATAGGTGTATTCGCCCGTCCAGATATACGGAATGATGGAAAAATCGTATTTCATCGTGTGCATAAGGTTTTCCCACTGCGAATAGGTGGCGGGAAGCCCGTTGTCGTATTCCGTTTCCATCTTGCCGTCCGGCCCCGCGGACTTCACGTCCGAAGTGGGATCGTCGCACATTAAATTGCCGTTTTCGTTATAATAAAAGCCTTCGGTTTCAAAGAGGTCCACGTCGTACACCGTGCCGAAAATGCTGTCGAAAAACGGAACGGCATAGAACTGATCGTCCTCCGTCTGATAATACTCGCGCAAAGTGGGGTTCATCTTGTCCGCGATGGATTCGTTTTCCCCGTCGAGATCGGTGGTAACCGCGTCCGTGATGTTGAGCATCTTGCCGCGCGCCACGTAGTTGGAATACGTTACGGCGTTCACGAAATACATATCGTAGCCGTAGTTATCCATCTGTTCGAGCAGGGTGGCGTCGGCAAACCTGTCCTTATCGTTTTCGATGCGGATGATCACGTCCGTGTGCTCCGCCATATACTCTTCCGCGAGCGCAAGAAGCCATTCGTCCCCCAAGCCGCCGTCGTAATTGCCTATGTAAAGATAGGTTTTCGTCGGGTCGTACTCTTCCACGTCGTCGCGGCGGAACTGACATCCGCCCAGCGAAAACACCATCAGAGCACAGAGAATCATTGCAGTCGTTTTTCTGATCATAAAGCCTCCTCAAACGAAAAAATTACGCTTTGTAAATAAATTTTTTACAATTTGTTTACAAGTGTGACAACTTTTTTACATTTGGCGAACTTAATTCGTCAAATGCACCTTTATTATACTACCAAACGGGGGTTTTGTCAATACCTTTTGAAAAATTTTGTCAAACTTTGTTAAACAAAAAAATACCGCCGCGCGGATACGGCGGAAACGGGCGGAAAAGGAGATGTGCGCAACCGTTCATCCGTGCGCTGAAAAGAGCGCGAAAAAGCCCGGCGGAACCGCCGGGCCGAAAAGACAGATAAAAAAAGAGACGCCTTCGCGTCCCCTGCCGTTTTGAACTTTTTTACAGCATCCTATGCCGTTTTGTGTTTTTCCGCCGTTTTTTACGGCAGCCTATTCCGCCTGCGCGCAGGCGCGCCTTTTTTCGTTATAATCTTCGATCACCCGTTTTTTCGCTTCGGCGAGCGCGCCGAACACTGCGGCGTTCTTTCGGGCGGACGGCACGACCTTCGCCTTGGCGATGGTGTGCGAGAGCACATACTTTTTCACCCTGTCGAGATATTCCGCGCCGTATTCCAGCCCTTCCCCGCCGATCATCACCACGTCCGCGCCGATGAGATTGGAAAAGGTGGAAATGAACATCGCGAGCACGTCCGCGCTGTTTAAAATGATCTCGCGCACGGGGCCGCCCGCGCGGTAGGCTTTCAGCAAACCTTCGAAATTCACGGTTTCGAGATAGGGCGCGCATTTATCTTCCAGCCGCTTGACCGAACAGTTTAAACTCAGCGTGCTGTCGTAGCCGAACTTGCTGCCGCCGATCTCGCCCGCGTAGCCCCGCCAGCCCTGTACGACCTCTCCCCTGTACAGCACCGTTGCGGCGATGCCGTAGCCCACGAAAAGATAGATCGCGCAGCCGTATTCGCTGGCAAAACCCTTTTCCTCCTCCCCC
>CALVZR010000192.1 GCA_944372565.1 uncultured Clostridia bacterium
GCTGGAAATTTGCGCGGAACGTGATGATCATCCCGAACATCATTTCCGGCACGGCGATGTCCATCATCGCCATCCGCCTGTGCGATCCGCAGATGGGGATCGTGAACGACCTGATCCGTCTGTTCGATCCGTCTTTCAACGGAAACGTCCTTTTACTGGACGGATATGCGTTCTGGAGTATCGTGGCCTCTTACTTTTTTTGGGTCGGCACGACCACTCTTCTTTTGATGGGGCAGATCTTCGCTATCCCGTCGGAAATATACGACGCCGCGAAGATAGACGGAGCAAGTTCGCTGCGCATCGATTTCACGATCACGCTCCCGCTCGTTTGGGGGATGATCGGTACCTTGACCATTCTCGCCGGCACGAGCGGGTTCGTCATTTACGACAACATCAAATTGATGACGCAGGGCGGCGCGGGAACGATGAGCCTGAGTTACGCTATCCGCGAGCTCGGCGTGGAAAGCGCCAGTCAGAATATGGGAAGGGCAAACGCGTTGGGACTGTTGCAATTTGTGATCCTTTTGATCATCAACGGCGTGATCACGTTTGTGTTTAAGCCGGGTACGAAGAGGTTTTGAGATGAGGAAAAAAATCAGAAGCGGAAACAACATTGTCTGTCTCGTTTTAATGTATCTTTTTATGGCGTTTGTGGTGTTTATTTCGCTCGCGCCGCTCGTATGGACGTTTTTCAGTTCGCTGAAAGTCGATCCGATGTACGATACGGGGCTGTTTCCGAGCGAATGGACGGTGGAAGGCTACCGCACGATCTTCGTGGAGATGAACATTCTTCTCAGCTTTTTCAACAGTTTCATCATCGCGCTGTGCGCCGTTCTGATCAGCACGATCATCCTCGTTCTGGCGGCATACGTGGTGGCGATGCGTTCTTTCCGCGGTAAAAATATTTTCGTGCTGTTGCTTCTTTCCACTATGTTTTTGCCAGGCACCGCAATGACATATCCCATTTACAGGCTGATCACCTCGCTCAATCTGAACGATACGCGCATGGGCGTGATTTTGGTTTACAGCATGAGCAACATCGTCGTGAATTTTTTCATCATCCGCGGGTATTTTCTCACTGTGCCCAAAGAGATCGAAGAATCCGGTTTTTTAGACGGTTGTTCGAATTTCAAAGTTCTGCTGCTTTTGGTCGCCCCCGTGGCGATGCCCGGCATCTTGACGGCGGCGGTCCTTTCTTTTGTGGGCTTCTGGAACGAATTTTATTTTGCGTCGCTGTTTTTACGCAGTGAGAACCTGCTCACGCTCACCGTCGTGCTGTCGCAGTTTTCCAAGGGTTTTTTAGTGGATTATACGGGCTTATTTTCCTCGGTCGTGGTGATTATCGCCGTACCTTTGGCGGCATATCTGATATTTTCTAAATTTTTTATTACGGCATTAAGCGGAGGTTCGGTAAAAGGTTGATCATGGAGAAGACAAATTATTTTGAGGAGATCAGGGAGAGAACGAAATGGTTTATGGACGCGCGCTTCGGCATGTTTATCCATTTCGGATTGTATTCGGCGAAAGCGAGAGGGGAATGGCAGTATTCTTATGACGAAGAAACGCGCGAAAGTTTTGAAAAAGACTGGCAGAAGTTCGACCCGAAAAAGTTCAATGCGGACGAATGGGCGGAGATCGCCGCCGATGCCGGTTGCAAATATGCCGTGCTCACGACAAAACATCACGAAGGTTTCTGCCTTTTCGATTCGGCTTATACCGATTTCAAATCGACGAATACGGCGGCAAAGCGGGATTTTGTGCGCGAATATACGGAGGCGTTCCGTAAACGCGGGCTGAAAGTCGGTCTGTATTATTCCCTGTTCGATTGGCACAACCCCGATTTCGACGGCTATAAGGACAGGTATCATCCCCGCCGCAACGATCCTTCGAGCGTGGGGGGGAATTTTGATAATTATCTGAAATATCTGCATAATCAGGTGGAAGAACTTCTGACGAATTACGGAAAGATTGATATCTTATGGCTGGATTTTTCCTATAACGACATGATCGGCGAAAAGTGGAAAGCCACCGAACTCGTGCGCATGATCCGCGAAAAACAGCCGGGCATCATCATAAACAGCCGCTTGGAAGGAAGCGGGGAAAAATACGGGAGCATCACGACCGATCATCCCACGTATATTTCCGGGGACTTCACTTGCCCGGAAATGATCATTCCGCCCGAGGGTGTTTGCACGGAAAGCGGGTGCGCGGTGCCTTGGGAAGCGTGTTTCACGATGAACAATACCTGGGGCTACAATCTGATGGACAATTATTATAAAACGCCTGCCACGCTCATCAAAAAACTTATCGGATGCGTGAGCAAAAACGGCAACATGATCCTGAACGTCGCGCCGGACGGGAACGGCAGCATTCCCAAAAAACAGCGGGAGATCCTGCATAAAATAGGCGAATGGATCGATGAGAACGGGGAAAGCATTTACGGGTGCGGCAAAAGCGATTTCCCGAAGCCGGAATACGGCAGGTTCACCCAGAACGGGAAAAATTTGTACGTGCACATTTACGAACAGCAGGTCGGCCCCGTTCCGTTGGTGGGCATGAAGGGAAAAGTAATAGACGCATACCGCCTTTCGGACGGCGCGCAGCTACACGTTTCCGATTCCTGGGTAACCAAGGAATTTCCGGAAGACGAATTCATCTGCTACGATAAAGACGGGATTAAGGCGTATACTTACGCGGATGATTCGCGGGTGGACGTGATCCGCCTGCGTTTAAAATAAATGAAAAAGGAGGATTGAAAGATGAAAATGAAAAAAA
>CALVZR010000193.1 GCA_944372565.1 uncultured Clostridia bacterium
AAAACATCAAAAAGCGCTTTTCGGTGTGCGGAAAATAAAAAATCGGAGGACTGCATATGCGCGCGGAAATAAAAACGCCGGATAAACTCATCGGCATTCTCTGCGCCGAGCGGGGCGAACTTCCGCCCCGTTTGCGCGAGGAAGACAAGGCGGATTATTTCCGCGCGCTCTGCAACGTGCGCCCTCCCCTGCCCGTTTCGGAAACCTTTCTGCATTTGCAGGACGAATATCTTTCCTTACGGACGGCGGCGCGCGGCGTGGCGGACGTGAACGGGTTTTCCTATCGAAACGGCGTCTGCCTGTGGCAGGGCGACATCACGCGGCTGAACGCGGACGCCATCGTAAACGCCTGCAATGCCGATCTGCTCGGCTGTTTTCATCCCCTGCACGGGTGCATAGACAACGCCATCCACTCCAACGCGGGCGTGCAGGTGCGGCTGGACTGCAACGCAATGATGCAAGGCGGCCGCGAACCGAACGGGCGCGTGCGGGTAACGAAGGCATATAATCTGCCGTGCAGGCTGATCTTTCACACCGTGGGGCCGATCGTGCGGGGCGAGCCGACCGCGCAGAACGAGCGCGATTTAAAAAACTGCTATCTTTCCTGCCTGAACGAGGCGGAAAAGAGAAAACTTTCCTCCCTCGCGTTCTGCTGTATCTCCACGGGGGAATACGGCTACCCGAAAGACAAGGCGTGCGCGGCGGCGGTGCAGACCGTTCGCGCTTGGCAAAACGAAACGAAGAGCGATCTGAAAATCATATTCGACGTGTTTACAAACGAGGATAAAGAGCTTTATGAAAGGGAACTTCGGCACGAGCCGCATTGAAGAAAACGAAGGGAAAATTTGCCGCCTCAAAGAACTCATCGACGGGGCGGACGCCGTCGTCGTGGGCGCGGGCGCGGGGCTTTCCGCCGCCGCGGGGTTCACCTATTCGGGCGAACGGTTTGAAAAATATTTTGCCGATTTTGAAAAGAAATACGGCTTTCACGATATGTACGCGGGCGGTTTTTACCCCTTTGAAAGTCCGGAAGAATACTGGGCGTACTGGTCGAGATACATCTTTATCAACCGCTACGCCGCGCCCGCGGGAAAGCCGTATGAAGACCTGCTCGCCGTGCTGGAAGGCAAAAACTATTTCGTGCTCACCACCAACGTGGACCACCGCTTTCAGGCGGCGGGATTCGATAAAACGCGCCTCTTTTACACGCAGGGGGATTACGGGCTGTTCCAGTGCTCCGTCCCCTGCACGCAGAAAACGTACGACAACGAGGCCGCCGTGCGCGAAATGGTAGCCGCCCGGAAGGATATGAAAATCCCCTCTTCCCTGCTGCCGCGCTGCCCTATATGCGGCGCGCCTATGGTTCCAAATCTTCGCGCAGACGATACTTTCGCGGAGGACGAAGGCTGGCACGCCGCGTGCGGAAGATACAGCGCCTTCCTCGCCGAAAACAGAAAAAATGTGCTCTTTTGGGAAATCGGCGTGGGGATGAACACGCCTTCCATCATCAAATATCCGTTCCGGCGGATGACGTATGCAAACGAAAGCGCCCGCTACGCCTGCGTGAACCTGTACGCGGCGGTCGCGCCCGAGGAGATCGCGCGGCGATCGCTCTGCATCGGCGGCGACGTGGCGGAAGTGCTGCAAAAACTGCGCGGCTGAATCTTTCTTTAAAAAAGCCCCGCGCCGGATTCGGCGCGGGGCAAAGTCCCTTTGTTTTTTCTTCGGAAGATCATTCGTCGAGCGTGTATTTATACAGGCTGCTTTTGGAAACGCCGCGGTCGCGCGCGGCGGCTTTGAGCGCGTCCTTTTTGCTCATCCCTTCGGCGAGATAATGCGCGATGTGTTCTTTTTCCGAAAGGGCGTTTAAGGGATTTTCCCTCGCTTTGGCGCCCTCCACGAGCAGCACGTATTCCCCGCGCGGTTCGCCGGGAATGCCCTCGGAAAGCTGAAATTCCAGCCGCTCCTCGTGCATTTTCGTAATCTCGCGCACCGCAGCCGCCCTCCGTTCGCCCAGCGCGGCGTACAGAGCGGAAACGGTTTGCTTCACGTCGTGCGGCGCGCAGTAAAAGACCAGCGTGTCCTCCGCGTTTTTGTATTTTTTAAGCAAAGCCTCGCGCTCGGCTTTCTTTTCGGGCAGAAAACCGAGAAAACAAAAGCGCGAACAATCCAGACCGCCGAGCGCCAGCGCGGAAACGAACGCCGTGGGGCCGGGCACGACGGTGAATTTCACGCCGTTTTCGATGAGCATTCGCACGAGCGCCGCGCCGGGGTCGGAGATGAGCGGCATACCGGCGTCGCTCACGAGGGCGATGTTCTCCCCCGCCTGTAAGCGGCGCAGCAGTTTTTCGCCGCATTCCTTTTCGTTGAATTTATGATAGCTCACGAGCGGCTTTTTGATGTCGTACGCGTTGAGCAGGGCGAGCGTGCGGCGGGTATCCTCGCACGCGACGGCGTCCGCGTTTTTCAGCGTTTCCAGCGCGCGCAGGGTGATGTCTTTCAGATTGCCGATGGGCGTTCCCACGATATAGAGCATATCAGTTCTCCCCGATTTCGATCTTCAGCCCCGCGCGGCCGTCCTTCACCGCCTCCGCCAGCGCGAGATACGCCTTTTTCCCACCCGAAACGACGGCGAGGCGCTTGGGTTCGAGCCTGTATTTTTTCAGCGCGGACATCAGTTCCGCAAGCCGTTCAGAAGGATACGCCACGCAGAAACGCCCGCCGCTTTTCAAACATTTCGCCGCGGCGGAAACGATCTCTTCCATACACACGCTCAACTCGTATTTACAGCATTCGAGCGCGAAATTTTCCCCTTTCGCCCGCGCTTTCGGATAATACGGCGGGTTGCACAAAACGAGGGAAAACGCGCCCGCAAATTCCGCCCCGATGTCCTGCACCCGCCCTTCCCGCACGGAAACGACGTTTTCGAGGGCGTTTATCCGCACGCTTTCGCGCGCGAGGCCGCACAGCGTTTTCTGCATTTCAAAGAGGACGAGGCGTTTTACGACGGGGCGGTTGAGCGCGTAAAAATGCAGCCCCACGATGCCGCTCCCCGCGCAGAGGTCGGCAACGACGTCGTTTTTCTTCGCGCGGGCGAACCTGCTTAACAAAACCGAATCGGAAGTAAATTTATAAGCGCCGCTCTCCTGGCAGATCTTCATCCCGTCCACGAGCAGATCTTCATACGTTCGCATCTTCTTTTCAAAACAAAGGCACGGCGTTTCGCCGTGCCTTTTCTGCCTTCTTATTCTTCGCTGATCGCGCTCACGGGACAGCCTTCCGCACACGAACCGCAGGAAATGCAGGTATCCGGGTCGATGTTGTACTGGGAATCCCCCGCGCTGATCGCCCCGACGGGGCAGGTCGCTTCGCACGCGCCGCAGGAAATGCAGGCATCGCTGATCTTGTAGGCCATTGGTCTTTACCTCCGTTTAAAATAAATTTGTATTGATATTATCTTACCACACTTTTTCGCGTTTGTAAATAGTTAAATTGCGCTAATCCAAAATTTCTTCGATCTCGGCGCCCAACTTTTCCTCGGGTTCGGGGGCGTTTCCGCCGCGGCGGAATTTGAGTTCGCTCACGGGGAAATCCTTGTAAACCTCGCTGCCGTCCCCCTTCGCGATCTTCACCTTGCACACGAGTTTGAGCATATTGTTGGAAACCACCGTGCCCTCCCCCTCGGGCGTTACGACCTTGCCGCCGAGTTTGGGCATCTTCTTATAGGCTTCGCCGTAATAATCGCTCTCGTATTCCAGACAGCACATCAGCCTGCCGCACAGCCCGCTGATCTTTGTGGGGTTGAGCGAAAGCCCCTGCGTTTTCGCCATTTTGATGCTCACCTTGCGGAATTCCGGCATACAGCTGCCGCAGCAACACGGCCGCCCGCAGGGCGCCAGCCCGCCGATGAGGCGGGTTTCGTCGCGGATTCCAACCTGCCTTAATTCGATGCGGATGCGGAATGCCGAGGCGAGGTCTTTCACCAGTTCGCGGAAATCCACCCTGCCCTCCGCCGTGAAATAGAACACCACTTTCTTGCCGTCGAAGGAAAATTCGCACCCCACGAGCTTCATTTTGAGGTTGCGGCTCTTCACCTTCTCCTCCGCGAGGGCGAGCGCCTCGGGCACGCGCGCCTCGTTTTTCTTCATATTTTCCACATCCCGCTTGGTCGCCTTGCGCACGATGGGCTTTAAAGGCTGCACGCACTCCTTGTCGCTCACCTCTTTCACGCCGAACACCACCGTGCCGTATTCCAGCCCCTTGGCCGTTTCCACCACCACGCCGCAGTTTTCTTCATAAACTTCTTCGCCGGGCGCGAAATAATATATTTTGGAAGCGTTTTTGAATTTTACGCCTACGATCTTTGCCATTTATGCTTTCCCTCCAGAATTGCGAATAACCACCATTCCGCCAACATCGTTTCGTTGGCGTTGAACGAAAGCCGCCGCACCGCCTCCTCGGTTTTTTCGAGCGCGGAAACGAGCGAACCCACGTTGAATCCCGTAGCCGCGCGCACCTTTTTTAGCGCGTGCGCGTCGGCAGCCTTCGCGCCCTGTTTTTCCGCGAGCATATCGCGGAAAAGCGCGGAGGCGATATTGAAAATATCCCCCAGCCTGTCCTTTTCTCTGAGCACCAGGTTTGCATATTTCAGCACGTCCCTGCTCGATTTCATCTTCACGACGATCTCCGCCGTAAGGTCGAAAAGTTTTTCGAGGCGGGCGTCCCGATAGAGATCTTCCGCGCGCCCCACCGTGCCGTCGCCGCACGCCGCCGCGAGGGCGAGTTTTTCCCTGTCCCGGCAGGTATCGGCGAGCGCGGTTTCGATTTCCTCCGCCGTGAAGGGCGGAATTTCCAGCGTCTTCACCCGCGAGCGCACCGTGGGAAGCAGGGCGTAGGCGTTGGTCGCTCCCATCAGGATAACCACGTTTTTGGGCGGCTCTTCCAGCGTTTTGAGCAGTTTGTTCTGCGCCGCGGCGGGCATATTCTGCGCGCCGACGACGACATAGAGTTTTTTATCCCCTTCGAGGGGCTTTACGTAACTGTCCTCGATGAGGGCGTTCACGTCCTCGGTAAGGATTTTATCCCCGTTTGCGGGCAGAAATACGGCGTCTGCATAATTTTCCCCGTCGATGAGGCGGCACACGCGGCAGGTTCCGCAGCCGTCCTCCCCGCACAGGATGAGTTTTGCAAAGCGCTTTAAAATGTCGCGCAGATACTTTTCGTCCCGGCTTAAAACGAGATAGGCGTGAAACAGCCCCGTCTTTTTGTCGTTCTTCACGATCTTCCAGGCGTTGGTGCGCCCGAGCGGTCCGCCCGGCTCTTTCATAGCATCCCCCGCGCCGCCAATACTTCGGCGATCTTCGCGCGGGTCTGCTCCCGCGTGCCCGAACAATCGATTTTCACGATGCGTCCGGGATAAGTTTCGCACACTTTCAGATAGCCCTCGTAAACTTTTTTATGAAACGCCGCCCCCGAAAGTTCCACGCGGTCGTGCTCGTCCGCGCCGCCTTTGCGCGCGAACGCCGCCTCGGGCGGAAGATCGAGGAAGAGCGTGAGGTCGGGCACGGCTTTCAGCGCGAACGCGTTGATGTCCTTCACGAAAGTTTCCCCCAGGCCGCGCGCGTACGCCTGATAGGCGAGGGAGGAATCGATATACCTGTCGCACAGCACCGTTTTCCCGCTTTCGAGCGCGGGGAGGATAACCTCCGAAACGTGCTGCGCGCGCGCCGCCGCATAAAGGAGCGCCTCGCACTCCGCGCACATCGCGGCGTTTTCCGCGTCTAAAATGAGCGCGCGGATCTTCTCCGCGATCTCCGGCCCGCCCGGCTCCCTCGTGGCAACGTACTCTATATTCTTCTGTTCGAAAAGTTCCTTCACGTAGCCGATCTGGCGGGATTTGCCCACGCCCTCGCACCCCTCGAAGGTGATGAATTTTCCTCTCATTTTTCAGCCTGTTCTTTCACAACTTTCACTTTGCCGCCCGATATGCCGAAGGTGTTTTTCGCCGCCGAAAGCACGGCGATGATCTCCTCCGTCATCCGTTCGCCCGCCACGCACAGCGGGAAACAGGGCGGGAAAACGCCCACGTTTTCGGCGAGCACCCTGCCCGCGGAATCTTTCAGATCCACCGTTTCCCTGCGGCCTTCCGCGGCGGCGAGATAGGGCATGACGCGCGCCCCCGTTTTAAAATCCGGGCGGGGTTCGAAGGTATTTTTCAGCTCCGCTTTGCCGAGCAGTTTCAAAAGTGCGCGTTCGAGCGCGGCGAGCTCTCTTTTTCCCGTGGTCGGCCCGAAGAGGAACAAAAGATACCGCCCGTCGTTCATCTCCGCGTAAATCTTCTTCCGGTTGAGAAATTTTTCCGCCAGATAGGGCGAGATCCCCGCCGCCTTGAAATCCACGGCGAGCTTGATCGTATCGGCGTCTTTCAGACAGCCGTACCCCCGCTTTTCCAGGCGGGCTTTGAGCGCGAGCACCTCCACGCGCAGTTTGCTCAAAAGTTCTCCCCCCTCCTCTTCCATAAACGCCTCCGCGTATTCGAGGGAAGCGAGTACGGGATAGCTGGGGCTGGACGTGCGGAAAATGTTCACGGCGTTCGCCGCCTTGGAAAGGAGGGATTTGTTTCCCACGTTGAGCAGCGCGCCCTGCGTGAGCGCGGGAAGGGTTTTGTGCGCGCCGTCCACCCACAGATCGGCATAAGGGCCGCAGTATTCCGGGAGAGAAGAAAAGCGCAGGTGCGCGCCGTGCGCGCCGTCGATCAAAAGCAGTTTGCCCTTCTCGTCGCACAGCGCGCGGGCGCGGCGGAGATCGAAGGTCATGCCGTAATAATCGGGATAAGTCAGCAAAAAGCCGATAGCGTTCGGATGATCGGCGAGCGCCTTCTCCAGCTCGTCGCCCGTAGGGGGCGTCATCACGCCGTTTTTCACGTTCTGATGCAGTACGATCGGCTCTATGCCGAACACCCTGCACGCGTTGAAAACGCTCTGATGGGCGTTTCTGTTCACCAGAATCTCTTTTCCGAATTCCCGCACGGCGAACAGCATGGAAAAGATACCGCAGGTGGAGCCGTCCGTTAAAAAGAAGGTCTTTTTGGCGCCGAGAATGTCTTTTACCTGCTCTTCCGCCCGCCGCAGCACGCCCTGCGGGTGCTGTAAACTGTCCGAAAAGGAAAGTTCGGTGATGTCCTCCGCCGCGCAGGGAAATTGTTTTTTAAACTCCCGATGCGCCTTATGCCCCGGCATGTGGAAGCGGAGGGGGCGCGCCTTCGCGTAAGACGCGAGCATGGATTTGATTGCCTTTTTTTCCATAACGATCTCCGTCAGGCGGAAAAACCGTCGAGCAGCGTGCTGTATTTTTCCGTGAGCGCGACCAGGAAGGTGATGGTTTCGTATTGCAGGTCGGGCTGTTCGTTCTTGAAATCGAACACCAACATCGCCACGTCCGCCGCGCTGCCCGGATTATCGCCCGAGGCGAGGCACACGATTTCCGAGATCTGCGGCTCCCCTTCGGGCTGGTTGTCTTCCAAATATCCCGCGTTGAGCGCATAGGGATGTATGTTTTCCGCGGCAGGGGCGTACCGCGAAGAGAGGTTGCTCCTGTCCTCGTCCGTCCCCGTGTGGGAGGTATAGCGGTATTTTGCGTATTCGTAAAACAGCCCCGGATGGTTTTCGAGAAGATACCCGAATTTCTCCACGTCGGTTTTCAGCTGTTCGAGGCGCTCGGTTTCCCACACCACGCCCTCGGCGCG
>CALVZR010000194.1 GCA_944372565.1 uncultured Clostridia bacterium
AAAAGAACGTCGCTTTCGGCAAGGTGCTGGAAGTGCTCGCGCCCGCGCGCGAGCGGGTGCGTCCCGTCTGCCCGCTGTTCACGAAGTGCGGCGGCTGCCGCTTGCAGCATGTCGCTTATCCCGACCCGCTGGAACTCAAACGCGCAGCAGCGGCGGAGTGCTGTCACAAGATCGCGGGGCTGGATCTCGAAATTCCGCCCGCGGTTCCGGCGGAGCGGCGGTACGGATACAGAAACAAACTGCAGATCCCGGACGTCTGGCAGAACGGGGAAACGGTGATCGGCTTTTATGCGGAAAATTCCCACCGCGCCGTAAAGACGGAGCGGTGCGCCATTCAGCCCGGATGGGCGGAGCGCGTCATCGCCGTTTTCAACGAATATATCAAAACTTTCGGGATAAAGGGGTACGACGAGCAGTCGCACGGCGGTGAGCTCAGGCACATCGTGGCGCGCGGCGTGGACGGGAAATATATCGTTACGGCGGTCGCCCTTTCGGAAAAACTGCCGCATACCGAATTTCTGATCGAAAAACTGAAAACCGCGCTCGGGGAGTTTTCTTTCTATATCAACGTGAACGACAAGCGCACGAACGTCGTGTTCGGGGAGCGTTTTTCGCTCGTGTACGGTCCGGGAAAATACACCGTAGGGGAAAAACTGCGCTACGAATTCGGCCCGCAGAGTTTTTTGCAGGTCAATCGGGAGATGAGCGAAAAGCTCTATAAAAAGGCGGTGGAACTCGCCGCGCCGAGCGAAAACGGAGCGGTGATAGACGCGTTCAGCGGCGCGGGGCTGATGACCGCCATGCTGGCAATGCGCGCGAAGGCCGCTTACGGCGTGGAGATCGTTCCCGAAGCCGTGCGGTGCGCGGACGCGCTCGCGAAAAACAACGAACTCGGCGGAAAGATGTTCAATCTCTGCGGGAAGTGCGAAGAGATTTTGCCCGAACTCGTTCCGAAACTGAAACGGGAATACGGGGAAGTTTCCGTCGTGCTCGATCCGCCGCGGAAAGGGGCGGAAGAGAGCGTGCTCGCCGCGCTCGAAAAGGCGGAAATCGAAAATATCGTGTATATTTCGTGCAATCCCGCCACGCTCGCGCGGGACGTCGGTCTGCTCGTCGGATCGCTCGCAAAAAAGGACGGGATGATCGTGAAAGCCGAAAATTTCACGCCGAAATACGAAATAACGTTCATCAGACCGTATGATTTTTTTCCGCACACGCGGCATATAGAAACCCTTGTTTGTCTAAAAAGGAAAGGATAAAATTTCAAAAAAACGGCATTGGGGAAGAATGTTTTATTTAATGCCGCAGGATTACTTTTTCTGATTATACCGCAGTAAAGGAGAAGCCGTGGAAAACAGGGAAATGCGCAGAAAAGACAGAAAAACGGATGAAGCCGCGGCGTATGCCGTCGCGGAAAAGTGCGGCTGGTTCGCGCTGTCCGTAACGTTGGCAAACGGCGAGCCGTATTGCGTGCCGCTTTCTATGGTGCTTAGGGAGAGCGCGCTGTATTTTCACTGCGCGAAGTGCGGGCTGAAAACCGAAGCCCTCCGCCGCGACGCGCGCGTGTGCGTGTGCTGCGTGGGGGAAGTTTCGCCTGCCGAAGGCGAACTCGCCCTCGAATACGAATCGGCGATTATCCGCGGCAGGGCGGAGGAAGTTACCGACAAAGCGGAAATGACGGCGGCGCTCCGCGCGCTGGGCGAGCGCTATACGCCAAACAGCATGCCCGCTTTCGCCGCGGAACTTCATAAAGATCTCGCGCATACGGCGGTGTGGAAGATCGAGATCGAAAGCATTTCGGGCAAAAGCAGAAAGAAAAAATAATTCGCCTTTTAAGCGCAGCCCCGTCGGAATTTTCCGACGGGGCTGCGCTTTTATCTCGCTTTATTCAGACATTTTCGCACACCATCTGAAAGCCGAGGGGAGCGCGATGTTTTTCCCGATTTCCTCCGCGGGAAACCAGGTCAGAAAACCGGGTTTTTCCTCCGTGCGCACGCCGTAAGCCGTCATATCCCATTCGAGGTGGGTGAAAACGTGCTTGTGCGTTTTGGGCGCGGAAAGGGAAAAATTTTTCAGTCCGAGAGATTTCAGGTGCGCCGCTGCCGCCTTTTCGTCCTGTTTTCCCTCGGTATTGTAAAATTCCCAAAGCCCTTTCAGAACGCCCGTTTCCCTTCGGCGCAGTCCCGTGCCGAAGGGCGTAACGAACACGAAAACGGTCATTTCAAACTTTTTCCGCTCCGCCTTCGCGGCGGGGCGGGGAAGGGAATCCCCTTTTGTTTTGCAGCGGGAGAGGAGCGGGCAGAGCATGCATTTCGGCGAGCGCGGCGTGCATACCGTGGCGCCGAGTTCCATCAGGCTCTGCGTGAAATCCCCGCAACGCCCTTCGGGATAGACGGGCGCAAGCTTTTTCGTATATTCTTCGCACAGCGTTTCGGCGGGACGTTCGTCCCCGAACAGGCGGGAGAGCACCCGCACCACGTTGCCGTCCACTGCGGGTTCGGGGCGGGAAAAGCAGATGGACGCCATCGCGCCCGCCGTGTATTCTCCCACGCCTTTTAGCTTTTTCAGCCCCTCGCGCGTATCGGGAAACCCTTCCGCGGCGATCTGCCTCGCCGCTTCCCTGAGGTTTTTCGCGCGCGAGTAATAGCCCAGCCCTTCCCAGAGTTTCATCAGTTTATCGTCCGGGCAGGCGGCGAGATCGGCAACTGAGGGCAGTTCCCGCAGAAAGCGCAGGTAGTGTTCGCGCACCGCTTCCACGCGGGTCTGCTGCAGCATGATCTCGGAAACGAGCACCCGATAGGGATCGGTATTCTCCCGCCAGGGAAGGTCGCGCTTGTTTTGCCCGTACCACGGGAGCAGGAGGGAGGGCAGTTCGGCATATATTTTTTTCGTATCGTCCGCGAACGTGTTCATATATACATTATTATATCAGAAAATCCGCCGAAAGGCAACGTTTTGCGTCCGCCGCCCCTTTTTGCGGCAAAAACGGGTAAAAACAGAACAAAAAATGCATTCAATCGCTATTTTTTTATCGATATACTTGCCCCGATTGCCCGTTTTGTGATATAATAAACTAAAAAGCGCTACATTGCGCGGAAAGAGGTGGCAGAAAAATATGGAATTCGATATGAACAGCGCCATATTGTTCGTGATCGTGGGCATCATCATCGCGGTCATTACGGCGCAGGCAGTGTTTTTTCTCGTCCGGAGTTATCGGCGCGGCGTGAAGATCGGCATGGACAAGCGCGTCCTCAACAAAACCATTGCGCGGTCGGCAGTGTTCACTATCGCGCCCGCCGTATCCATTCTGGTGGGCATCGTGGCGCTTTCGCAAAAACTCGGCCTGCCCCTGCCGTGGCTGCGGCTTTCGGTCATCGGCAGTTTGAGCTACGAGATCGTGGCGGCGGGCGTGGTGGAGGTCGTGGAGAACGCCTCGCAATACGTTTCGGTCGCGCTCGTGATGACGGCGGGCATGCTCGTTTCCATGTTCCTGCCTCTGATTCTGGGCAAGAAGATCCACCGAGGTATGGTGAAGATCAATCAGAAAGACAAAGTGTGGGGCGGACATTTTATGACGGCGCTTTTCATGGGCATGATCTCCGCCTTTCTCGGATACGTGTTCGGCGGCGTGGGCTCGGGTTCCGCGGGGTGGATTCCCGTGCTCGTGTTCTTCGTTTCCGCGATCGTGATGGCGCTTTGCGGACTGCTTTTGAAAAAGACGGGCTGGAAATGGATCAACGATTACGCGCTGCCCATCTGCATCGTGATCGGCATGGCTTCTGCCATCCCGTTCAATATGTGGCTGGGCTGAGGAGGTGAAAACGATGAAAAGACAAGCAAAAATGAGAAGTTTTGACGACAGAACGCATTTATACGGCAGGATCTGGGGGCTGGTCGCGGCGGCGCTCATCCTTTCCTACCCGTTTTTATCGATGGCGATTTTCGGCGCCTCGATCGACTGGAAGATCGTGGGCACGGGGCTGGGCATTATGGCGATGTACTGGGTGGTCGGCGCGGTGGAAACCTTCACCTATACGCCTATGCTCGGTTCGGGCGGCACCTATCTCGGTTTCGTTACGGGCAACCTTTCCAACCTGAAAGTGCCCTGCGCGCTCAACTGTATGGAGCAGGCGGGCGTGAAATCGGGCACGGAGGAGGCGGAAGTCATCTCCACGATGTCCATCGCCGTTTCTTCCATCGTAACCATGCTCGTGCTGGTGCTCGGCGTGATCTTCATCAGTTTCCTCACGCCCGTGCTCGAAAACGAAACGCTCGCGCCCGCGTTCGACAACGTGCTGCCCGCGCTCTTCGGCGGCATGGCGGTGGTGTATATCTCCAAAAACTGGAAGATCGCGGTGATGCCCTGCGTGCTCATGCTGCTGGTGTTCATCATTTCCTCCTATATCACGGGGGGCAGCGATCTCGCTTCCACGCTCATCGGCGTGATGGTTCCCGTGGGCGTTCTCTTCACCATCGGCAGCGCGCGCGTGATGTATAAAAAGGGCTGGCTGGGTGAGCGCGGCGATCTGCCGAATGCGGAAACCGCGCCGGAAGGCAAAGCGGAAAACGGCGATGCGCCGCAGGGCGAAAACGGCGAAAACAAGGGAGAATAAACATGTTGTGGCTCTGGATTCTTTTAGGGGCGATCGGCGCGCTTTTAGCGGCGTTTATCGCGGTCATCCTCGTGCGGACGG
>CALVZR010000195.1 GCA_944372565.1 uncultured Clostridia bacterium
TTCGTGAAACAGTTCCGCTACGCGGTGGGGGAAACGCTGTACGAGATCCCCGCGGGCAAACTGGAAAAGGGGGAGGACCCAAAAGCCGCCGCCGTGCGCGAACTCGAAGAGGAATGCGGGCTCGTGGCGAAAAACATCGAACTTTTATACGAAACCTACCCCACGCCGGGATACAGTTCGGAGCATATTTTCATCTACCGCTGCACGGAGTTTGCCGAGGGGAAAGTTCATCTCGACGAGAACGAATTCCTCACGGGAGAGTGGATCGCGGAGGACGAGGCGAAAAAGATGATGGCGGACGGGCGCATCCGCGACGGGAAGACCATCATCGCCCTGCTCCGCCATTTCGCGGAAGGCGTCTGATCCTCGGAAGCGGTTTGTTTTTTGTGAAAAACGGGGAAAATTCGGTGAAGAAGGCAGAAAGGAGCTGAAAGAAGTTTGGTTACAAGGTAAGATTTACGGAACGTGGCGATCATCGCGCACGTGGACCACGGCAAAACGACGCTCGTGAACGAAATGCTCAAACAGGGCGGCATTTTCCGCGACAATCAGGCGGTGCAGGACAGGGTGATGGATTCCAACGACCTCGAACGGGAGAGGGGCATCACCATCCTCGCGAAAAACACGTCCGCCTTTTATAAGGGAATCAAGATCAACATCGTGGATACGCCGGGGCACGCCGATTTCGGCGGCGAAGTCGAGCGCGTGCTCAAAATGGTGAACGGCGTGCTCGTGCTGGTGGACGCCTGCGAAGGCCCCATGCCGCAGACGAGGTTCGTCGTGCAGAAAGCCCTCGATTTAGGGCATAAACTCATCCTCGTGGTCAACAAGACCGACCGCCCGGACGCGCGCTGCGAAGAGGTGAAAGAGGAAATTTTGGAACTGCTTTTGGAGCTGGACGCTTCCGACGAGCAGCTTATGAGCCCCATCGTGTTCTGTTCGGGGCGCAACGGCACGGCTTCCCTCGACCCGAAGACGGAGGGAACCGACCTCAAACCGCTCTTTGAAACCATCGTGAACCATTTCGAACCGCAGACGGTGGACGAGCAGGGGCCGCTGCAGCTGCTTGCGTCCTCCATCGATTACAGCGACTATGTGGGGCGCATCGGCATCGGCAGGATCGAGCGGGGCAGGATCCGCGTGAACGACGAGGTTGCGGTGTGCAACTACAATATAGAAGGCAGAAATTCCTCGGGCAGGATCGTCGCGCTCTATCAGATCGAGGGGCTGAACCGCGTTCCCGTGGAAGAGGCTTACGCGGGGGATATCGTTTGTTTTTCGGGTGTGGAAAACATCTCCATCGGCGATACGGTGTGCGCAAAAACCTGCGTGGAGGCGGTGCCCTTCGTGAAGATCAGCGAACCCACGGTGGAAATGACCTTTTCGGTGAACGATTCGCCGTTTGCGGGCAAGGAAGGCAAATACGTAACCACGCGCCACCTGCGCGAGCGGCTGTTCCGCGAATTGTTAAAAGACGTTTCCCTCCGCGTGGAGGAAACCGATTCCGCCGATTCCTACCGCGTGTGCGGCAGGGGGGAGATGCACCTTTCCATTCTCATCGAAAACATGCGCCGCGGCGGCTACGAGTTTCAGGTCGGCCCCCCGAAAGTGCTCTTTAAGGAGATCGACGGCGTGAAATACGAGCCTGTGGAGCGGCTGGTGGTGGACGTGCCGGAGGACAAGACGGGCACGGTGTTTTCGGGGATGGGCGAGAGAAAGGGCGAGCTTTTGCAGCTGGAAAACATCGGTTCGCGCATCAGGCTGGAATTTGCGGTGCCCTCGCGCGGGCTGTTCGGATATAAGAACCAGTTCCTCACGGAAACGCGGGGAGAAGGCGTGTTCAACACGGTGTTTTTGGAATATCAGCCGTATAAGGGCGAGATCGTGCGGCGGCAAACGGGTTCGCTCGTCGCCTTCGAAACGGGGGAGGCGGTCACCTACGGCCTGTTCAACGCGCAGGGGCGGGGCAAGCTGTTCATCGGCCCCGGCACGCCCGTTTACGAAGGAATGGTGGTGGGCGAATCCCCCAAGGCGGAGGATATCAGCGTGAACGTGTGCAAGAAAAAGCATATGACCAATATGCGCGCCGCCGGCAGCGACGACGCGCTCCGCCTGGAAACGCCCAAAATCATGAGCCTGGAAGAATCGATGGAATATTTAAACGACGACGAACTTCTGGAAGTAACGCCCAAGAGCCTGCGCATCCGCAAAAAGACGCTGGATACCGAAACGCGGCTCAAAAGAAAGGCAAAGGGACTGGAATAAAAGGAGAATAAAAACATGAGCGAATGTACGCACGATTGCTCCACCTGCAACGCCGATTGCGGGGAGAGAAAGGAAAAGGAAAGTTTTTTGAAAAAACCGCACGAGCTGAGCAACATCAAACGCGTGATCGGCGTGATGAGCGGCAAGGGCGGCGTTGGGAAATCCATGGTGACGGCTATGCTCGCGGTCATCTTTGCGCGCCGCGGCTACAAGACCGCGGTGATGGACGCCGACGTTACGGGCCCGTCCATTCCGAAGATGTTCGGCATCAAAGAGCGCGCCAAGGGCGGCGAAACGGGGCTTTACCCCGTGAAGAGCAAAACGGGCATCGAGGTGATGAGCGTCAACCTGCTGCTGGAACACGAGAGCGATCCCGTGGTGTGGCGGGGGCCGGTCATCGGCGGCGTGGTACAGCAGTTCTGGACGGACGTCATCTGGAACGACGTGGACTATATGTTCGTGGATATGCCTCCCGGAACGGGCGACGTGCCGCTCACGGTGTTCCAGTCCGTTCCCGTGGACGGGGTGATCGCCGTGGCTTCGCCGCAGGAACTCGTTTCCCTCATCGTGGAAAAGGCGGTGAAGATGGCGAATATGATGAACATCCCCATGCTCGGCGTGGTGGAAAACATGAGTTATGTGGAGTGCCCCGACTGCAAGAAGAAGATCTACATTTACGGGGAAGGCGCCACGAAGAAGGTGTGCGAAAAGTTTTCGCTTCCCCTTCTGGCGCAGATCCCCGTGGTGAGCGACCTCGCGAAACAGAGCGACAGGGGGCTGATCGAACTCTTTGAAGGGGACTATCTGGAAAACGCGGCGACGATGATCGAAACGCTGATGAAAAATTTACCCGAAAAGAAGGATTGAAACAAAGCGGAACGGATATAAAAAAGAGGGGGCGATGCAAAGCCCCCTCTTTGCGTTGCCCGATACGGAGGAAGGGCGGAAACGCCTTTTTAAAAAGGATAAAGGCATACGGGGTTGCCGTATGCCCGGTTCGGGTAATGGTTTCAAGCGTTTTCCGTTTTATTTGCAGCCGCAGCCACAGCCGCCGCAGCCGCTGCCCGCGCCGCATCCGCAGCCGAAACCGCCGTTCTTGCACAGGCAATACGCGAGCGCGATGGCGGCGGGCACGACGTAACAGCTGTTTAAAAAGCCGCTCAAACAACCGCTTTTGCATACGCAGAGAATGAGCAGGATTATCAAAATCCAAAGGCAGCAGTTATTCTGATCAAAACAAAATCCGTTCATAATATTTCCTCCGTTTAATCCGCTCTTCGCCGTATGTATCGAAAAAACACCGTCTTGTTCGCTCGGTTCGGCGAATCGCTTTATACTTCATAATAAGCTGCCGCCCGAAAAAATGTTACTCAGCCTGCACAATAAGGTTGCGAAAAAACCGAATTTATGCTAAACTTAACAAGAAGACGGGTATCGGAAGGCTTCCGGACCCGATCCTGATAAAACAATCGAATAATTGTTCGGTAGTTTACAACAGATATCTGTAAAAAGAATTTGATTGGAGGAACCTATGGACAAAGAAAAAAACATTTCCGCGGGATCCGCGGAAGAAAAGGGTAAGTTTTTCACTTCCCGCAACATCGCGTGGTTTGCGGTTCTGCTCGCGCTCACCGTGGTTTTGCAGATCTGGGGCAGCGCCATCAAGATCGGCGGCGTGAGCCTCAATCTCTCGCTCATTCCCATCGTGCTCGCGGCGCTCGTGCTCGGGCCGTTCGGCGGGGCGATGATGGGCTTTGCCTGCGGCGTGGTCATATTCATCTACGTCGTGCTGGGCACCGAACCGCTGTCTTTGATGATGTTTCAGGAGCACCCGTTCATCACGACGACGCTCGTGCTCGTAAAGACGACCGCCGCAGGGTTTGCCGCGGGGTTCTTGTATAAACTCTTTGAAAAAAAACACCCGTACGCGGGCACGTTCGCCGCGGCAGCGGCGGCGCCCGTCGTGAATACGGGGCCGTATATTCTCGGCGCGGTGCTGATGAGCGACACCATCGCCGGCTCCGGTTTTGCGGACGGCATGAGCGC
>CALVZR010000196.1 GCA_944372565.1 uncultured Clostridia bacterium
GAATGGAAAAGCTCACCCCTTCGAGCACGTCCTCTTCTTTTCCCGCGTAGGAAAATTCCACGTTTTTGAATTCGATATCTCCCTTCACCTCGCCGAGAGTAACGGCGTCCTCCGCGTCCCGTTCTTCCGGCTCGTCCATAATTTCGCAAAAGCGCCTGAATCCCGTGGAGCCGCTCTGGATTTCCTCGTACAGCGTAACTATGGTGCGGAGGGGCGTTAAAAGCATAGAAATAAACAGGATATACGCCGCAAACTCGCCCGTATCGATGATGCCGTAATAAAAGAACAGCCCGCCCGCGAGGAGCACAGCGAGATAGAGAAAATCGCTGATGAATCCCATCCCCGCGCCGAAGATACCCATCGCCTTATACGCGGAGCCGCGCGCTTTCTGATAGTTGTTGTTCGCGCGGTCGAAACGCCCCTGCACGTAATCTTCCGAACCGTACGCCTTGGTCACCCGCACGCCCGAAACGGTGGTTTCGATATCCGCGTTCACGCTCGCCTCCTCCCGCCGCATCTGCATAAAGGAAGAATTCATACGCTTGCGGTTGCGCACCGCAAAGAGCAGAAGCACGGGAATGAATATAAACACGATAAGCGTGAGATAAATATTGATCGTGGCGAGCATCACGAAAGCGCCCACGATGGAGATGACGGACATAAACATATCTTCCGGCCCGTGGTGCGCGAGTTCGGAAATATTGAAAAGGTCGTTGATCATCCTCGACATAATGGCGCCCGTCTTGTTGTTATCGAAATACGTGAACGGGAGTTTCTGCAGATGCGCGAACATCGCGCGGCGCATATCGCCCTGAATGCGCACGCCGAGCAGATGCCCCCAATACTGGATGACGTAGGTGAGCAGCGCCTTGACGAGATAGACGGCGAGCAGAACGACGCACCAGACGACGAGCAGCTGTAACTTCTTATCCGGCACGTAGATATTGATGATGTTTTTCGCGATCATAGGATACACGAGGTTGCACGCGGATACGAGGAAAGCGCAGATCGTATCGATGATAAACAGCTTTTTATGCGGTTTGTAAAAGGCAAAAAATCGTTTGAGCATAATTTACTCCGTTTTCGCGGAAGAACCCCCGCTTTGTTCAGAAACCGCCGCCGCGCGGCGGAACAGCAAAAAAACCCCGACCCTGCGGGATCGGGGGAAAAGATCAGTCGTTTTCTTTGAGCGCTTCGAGCGTTTTGAGATAGTCCACTTTCACATAGCGGCTCTTTTTCTCCGCGCCCTCCTTTGCCATCAGGTCGGCGATGAGCGTTTTCGCGTTCGCGAGCGCGCGGCGGCTCTTCACCTTCACGAGCATGGGGATCTCCGCATAGGTCTTTTTATCCCCCACGTACTGCTGATGATATTTCGCGTCCTCATATTCCCCCGCGTTCAGGCGGAGATAGAGTTTGATGGTCTTGCCCGAAAGCAGCAAGCGCGCCACGAGCTGCCTGTTCTTGCGGAAACTGTCATACCCCTTGGAAACGCGCGCGTTCACGTTGCGGTAAGATTTGAACTCGTTCCGCAGTTCGTTGTAAAACTCTTTGGTTTCGTCGTCCGCTTCCAGCATGCGCTCGTAAAACGGCTTTTTGGGCGCGGCGGGTTCGCTCCCGCGCCCGAAATCCGCTTTGGGCAGGGGCGCCGTTTCCCGCGGCGGTTCCTCCTTATTCTCTTCCTGCGCGCTTTCGCTCTGCACGGCGGTTTCCGCAGGCGTTTCCGCAACGGGAAGTTCTTCTTTCGCCGGTTCTTCCGCTGCGTGTTCTTCCGCTTTCGTTTCCTCTTCCTGCACCCCGAAAACGTAGAGCGAGGGTTTTTCCTCTTCCGCCTGCGCGGGCGACGCATCTGCCGCGGCATCCTCCGCCGCGCCTTCTGCCGCAGCGAGCGCGCCGTCCGTAACGGCGTCTTCGGAAATAAAGTCTTTTTTCTTCTTCCCCGCCCTGCGCGCGAGTTCCACGATCACGCAGACCAGCAGAACCGCGTCCACGACGAGCAGTACGATCATTAACGGATCCATTTCAATAAATCCCCTTCTTTCGTTTTTCAGTGTTTATTATACATTACGCGCGGCGGTTTGTCAATCCGCAAAAACGAAAAGCCGCGCTTTTTCGTTTTCTTATCAAAGATGCGCTTTTTTCGCGATGTCCGCTTTCAGGATTTTATATCCGAAGAGCAGCGTACCGAGCAGAACCAGCCCGTTATAGACGGCGCAGATGAGATAGAGCATGCGATAGACGTCCACGAAGAGCAGGAACACCAGCGACACGATCTCCATCAGGATGTAATAGACGAAAAACGTGCTGATCAGCGACGCTTTCTTTTTGGAGATCAGGCTGATGAACGCCATCACCGTAACGGCCGCCAGCAGAATGGACGGCAGAACGTAATCGAGAAACCATGCGCTCATGGAAATGCGTTCGAGCGCGATGAGCAGCAAAATCAGCCCCACGAGCTGGAAAAAGATCTTTTCGAACGGGCTGCGGCTGCTGAGGATGGTATGCCCGATCAGAATCCATAAATACAGGATGGATAAAAACACGACGGGCGACCACAGCATATGCCTTTCGGTAAAAGAATTCACCGTGAAACACACGACAGAAATGCAGATGCTGAGATATAAAAAGAGTTTGAGCAGGAAGTGGTCGCCCGCGGCGCGGCGGCGGCCGTCCCGCCTGAGGTAATATTCAAACCCGCTCTTTTCCCCTTCCGATTCTTCGAGGTAGTTATAGCAAAGCGGGCAGTAATTTTCGGAAGAATCCACGTAAAGTTTGCAGTGCTTGCAGTATTTCATAGTTTCTTCTCCCAGTAATTGCTCTTCACGACGAGCGGAATGCCCTCCCTCGTCAGTTCGCGCGCGAAATCCCGCTCGAAGCCGTTTTCCGTGAAGTTGCGCGTAAAGGTTAAATTGATCTTGCCGTTGTACCCCACCGCGCCGAGGAGCTGTTTGGAAGTGTGGCTCGCCGAGATGGAAAAATTGATGTCCTTCACGTATTTTGCGAGATCTTCCGGAAGTTCCACCAGCCCCACGTTGCTCAGATCGCCCGACTGCAGGTTTTCCCCGCGGAAATAATAGCCGATGCGCAGCACGATATCCTTTAAAAAGAGCGGCACGATCTTCAAGATCACGTTCTTTTCCGCGCTCACGTTGAAGTGGTTGATGCTGTCGAGCACCTTTTCGTCGCATCCTTCGCGCATCTTTTCGGAAGCGCTCTTCACGCATTCTTCGAGGGTATATTCCCTGTCAAATTCGTGGCACACGCGCACGAACAGGCTGAAATTGCGCAGCGATTCGCTCTTGTATTTTTTGCGCATATCCACGGGCACGAGGATGCACACGTTCCTGTTTTTGGAATTGGAGTTTTTCAGATATTGTCTGTAAAAAGCGTAAAGATATACCCCCGCGAGGTATTCCGTAACGGTAGCCCCGTATTTCCGGGCGGTATTTTTCATCGCGTCCGCCTCGGCGGTGAGCGTGATCAGCCCGAACCCGCCGTAATCGAAAGCGGTGCCGTCCGAATGCGCGAGGTTTTTGGGGTTTTTGATCTTCACACGCGCCTTTTTGTAATTGCGCAGGTAATTATCCGTGCGCTCTTCGTAGGTATCGGGAGAAACGCCCGTTTTGATCAGCCCGCCCGCGTCGATCTTCTTCCCCAGCAGGTGAAAATATTCGAGCAGGATCTGCTTGAACACGTCCAGCCCGCCGTTGCCGTCGCTCAGCGCGTGGAAACAGACGAGGGAAACTTTATACTCCCTGTAATATACCTTGAAAAGATAGTCGTTGTTTTCCCGAAAATCGATGAGCCCCAGATAATCGGGCACCTCTTCCGAAACGCGGAAGGGCTTTTTGTTCTCTTCGAGATAATACCAGAACACCCCGCGTTTGAGCCGCGTTTTG
>CALVZR010000197.1 GCA_944372565.1 uncultured Clostridia bacterium
TCCCCGTTTACATTTCACCCGAAGGCAGCTGGCACAGCAGCGAAACGCTCAAAGACGTGGGCTTTTTTGCGGAGAAAAACCGTATGCCGCCCCGCGTGTGCCTGCTCGGCGGGGACAATACGCTCTATAAAGCGGGCAAAAACGGAAAACTGAAACCGCTTTGCAAGGCGGCGTGCGCGATCAACTGCCTGCACGGCGCGCGGGGGGAGGACGGCGCGCTCGCCGCCGTCGCGGCGATGAGCGGCGTCCCGCTCGTCGGTTCGGACATCGCGGCTTCCGCCGTGGCGTTCGATAAAATCGCAACAAAAACCGCGCTCAAAGGTTTAGGGATAAAAACCCTCCCGTACGTGCGCGTCGAAGGGGAGGAAGATCTCGATGAGGCGGAAAAAAAGCTGGGTTATCCCATAATGGTCAAACCCGCGCGGCAGGGCTCTTCCATCGGCGTGAACAAGGCGGAAAACAGGGCGGAGTTCGAGCGGAGCGTGAACAAAGCCAAGAAGTTCGATACCAAGGTGATGGCGGAAAAATTCGCGGAGGGGAAAATCGAGATCAATGCGGCGGCGTACAGGCGGGCGGGGGAGATCGTCGTTTCCGAATGCGAGATGCCCGCCACCGAAAACAGGTTCCTCACCTTTGAAGACAAATACGTGAAGGGCGAACGGCTCTTCCCCGCGCCCGTACCGAAAAAACTTTCCGATAAGATCCGCGTGATCGCCGCCAAAGTGTATGCGGGGCTGGATTGTTCGGGGGTGATCCGCGTGGATTTCCTTCTGGTCGGCGGCGAGCCGTATGTGAACGAGGTGAACACCGTTCCCGGTTCCATGGCGTATTACCTCTTTTCCGATACCTTCGAGGGATTTTCCGCCATGCTGGACGAGATGATCGCCGAGGCGATGGAGGATTTCAACCGCAGGGAAACCCTCGTGAAGCGTTTCGACTGCAATATTTTGACATCCGCCGGGGCAAAGGGCGGCAAACGCTTTGACAAAAAACGCTGAATCGGCTATAATAAGACCAAAAGAAAAACGGAGAAACACGCATGGAAAAAATTAAAATGACGACGCCGCTCGTGGAAATGGACGGCGACGAGATGACGAGGATTTTGTGGAAATGGATCAAGGAAGAGCTGATCGAGCCGTTTGTGGACTTAAAGACCGAATATTACGATCTGGGGCTCAAACACCGCGACGAAACGGACGATAAAGTTACCCTCGATTCCGCGGCGGCGACCAAAAAATACGGCGTGGCGGTCAAGTGCGCCACCATCACCCCCAACGCCCAGCGCGTGGAGGAATACGGGCTGAAAAAGATGTGGAAAAGCCCCAACGGCACCATCCGCGCCGCGCTGGACGGCACGGTGTTCCGCGCGCCCGTGCTCGTGGACGGCGTAACGCCCTATATCCCGGGATGGAAAAAGCCCATCGTCATCGCGCGTCACGCTTACGGCGATATCTATAAGGCGGTGGATATGAAAGTGGGCGCGGGCAAAGCCGAACTCGTTTATACCGATAAAAACGGCAGGGAAACCCGTATGACGGTGCACGAATTCGACGGGGACGGCGTGGTGCTCGGCATGCACAACACCGATAAATCGATTTATTCCTTTGCCCGCGCGTGCTTCAACTACGCGCTGGATGCGAAAATGCCCCTGTGGTTTTCCACCAAGGACACCATTTCCAAGGTGTACGACCACCGTTTCAAGGACATTTTCGCCGAAGTTTTCGAAAACGAATACAAGGAAAAATTCCCCGCGGCGGGCATCGAATATATGTACACGCTCATCGACGACGCGGTGGCGCCCATCGAGCGTTCGGAGGGCGGCGTCGTGTGGGCGTGCAAGAATTACGACGGCGACGTGATGAGCGATATGGTCGCCACCGCCTACGGCTCGCTCGCGATGATGACTTCCGTGCTCGTTTCGCCCGACGGCATTTACGAATACGAGGCTGCGCACGGCACGGTTACCCGCCATTATTATAAGTATATCAAGGGAGAGGAAACTTCCACCAACCCCGTGGCGACTATTTTCGCCTGGACGGGCGCGCTCGCCAAGCGCGGCGAGCTGGACGGGAACGCGGCGCTCACGGCGTTCGCGAAACGGCTGGAAGCCGCCACGCTGCGCACCATCGGGGAAGGAGAAATGACGGGCGATCTCGTGCCCCTCTTCAAAAAGGAGGGCGTAACGCCCAAAAAGCTGGAAAGCCGCGCGTTTTTGCAGGCGATCGCCCGGAGAATGTAAAGAAAAATCTTTCGGCGGCGGAACGGAAAAGTTCCGCCGCATTTTTTGCCTTTTCCGGTTTGAAAAAGAAAAGAGGGGGAATAATTCGGGTAAAAAAGAACGGAGGCAAAAACATGAAAAGATTTGTGGCGGCGGCTTTGCTGATCGTTTCGGCAATCTGCCTGGCGGCGTTCGCGGGGTGCAACGAGGAGCAGGCTCACGAACACGAGTGGAACGAGGGCGTCGTTACGCGCGCGGCGACCTATACGCACGAGGGCGAAACGACCTTCACCTGTAAAACGTGCGGCGGCACGCGCACCGAGGCGATAGACAAGCTCGCCTACACCGCGGATAAAACGGTAAACGCGGGCGAGAGCATTTCTTCCGCGGTCGCATCGGCGGAAGAGGGCGATTTCATCGTCGTGAAAGCGGGCACGTATCGCGAGCAGCTCGTCGTGGACGGCAAAAACGTGACGATTATCGGCGAGGGCGCGGTCGTCATCGCGGGGCCGGAGGACTACGCGGCTTTGCGCGTCGTTGAAAAGCCGGGCGCGGACGAAAAAAACTACGCCGCGCTCGTGCTGGTACAAAATTCGACGGCGGTTCTCGAAAACATTTCGGTTACGGGAAATCCCGACAAGGCGAACGTCGCGCATCTCACTTCGGATAATTCCTACTGCGGCGTTGCGGCGGTCGATTCCGAACTGCGCCTCGATTACGTGAACGTGAAGGACGTCACCTATCCCGAACGGCCTTCGGGCATACAGAACGGCACGGGGGTATTCGCGGCGGCAAAGGAAGAAAATAAAAAGCTCACCGTGCGGTATTCGGAAATTTCCTCTTTCAACAAAACGGGGCTGGTCGTGCGCGAAGGCGTTTCCGAACTGATCTTCGAGGGGAACACCGTAACGGGAGCGGGCGCGCAGGCGCGCAACTGCCAGAACGGCATCCAGATCGCCTGCCCCAAGGCGAGCATCACGGGGAACACCGTGAAAAACCTCGTTTACGAAAAGGATGACGAGTGGGTGCACGCTTCCTGGGCGCTGCTCGTTTACAGCGAGGGCGAAAAGAGCGTGCAGGTTTCGGCAAACACCTTCTCCAACGTGGATAACGGCGTTTATATCGTCGTGAACGGCAGCACGCAGCTCGGCGAGAACAAATACGAAAATCTCTACGAGGAAGGGTATTCCAATTACGAAACGCCCGCGGAGGGAGAGGAACAGCAATAATCCATTGAAAACGCAACGCGCCCGCGGCATGCAGCCGCGGGCGCGCTTATCGTTCCGCCCCGGAATGCGGGGCGGCGTTTTTTACTACGCGATGCCCGCCAGATAATCGATGCTCACGTTGAAAAAGAGCGCGATGGCGACGAGGTGGGAGAGCGTGGGCTCGCATTTATCAAGTTCCCATAAACTGATGATGGATTTCCCCACGTCCAGCGCCTCGGCGAGCTGGATCTGTCCGAGCTCCCTTTCCATCCGCAAAGATCTCAACCGTTCCCCGAAAGTCTCCTTCATACCCATATTTTCCCACAAACGAAAAAAATTAACAGCTTTTCCCATTATTATGGGAGAAAGAGATTTTTTGTCGAAAAATTTTATATAATAATTTTGCAAACAAAAAGGAGGGAATTGATAAATGTTTTGCAAAAACTGTGGGAAAGAGATCGACGACAAGGCGGAGATCTGCCCGAATTGCGGCGTGCGCGTGAAGGGCTCGTCGGGCGCGGGGGACGCGCCGAGCGCGGGTTTCGGAGTGCTTGGCTTTTTCTTTCCCCTGATCGGGCTCATTTTGTATCTCGTGTGGAAAAGCGATTTTCCCCTGAAAGCGAGATCGTGCGGCAAGGGCGCGCTCATCGGCGTGATCGTTTATGTGGCGTTCGTGATCTTGTATGTCGTTGCGATCTTCGGGATCGCCGGCTGTATCGTCGCAAGCGGCGGGGGATATTAAAAGATGTTTTGCGTAAACTGCGGCAAGGAGATCGACGAAAGGGCGGAGATCTGCCCGCATTGCGGCGTACGCGTGAAGCGGTCCGCCGCTTTGGAAAACGACGCGCCGAACGCGGGATTCGCGGTGCTGGGGTTTTTCTTTCCCCTGATCGGACTGATCTTATATCTCGTCTGGAAAGACGAGTTTCCTTTGCGGGCGGGATCGTGCGGCAAAGGGGCGCTCATCGGCGTGATCGTGAGCGCGGCGCTTGCCGTTTTATACATTGTTATGGTCGTGTGTATCGTGGGGATCCTCGCGGCGAGCGTGCCGATGATGTGAACGTTAAAAAAGAAGGCTTTTCAAAAGCCTTCTTTTTTTGTGTTTGAAATTCAGCGGTGCATCTTCAATACGTTGTGCACCACTTCCGCCTTAAAGGGGCGGTTTTCGTATAACTCGCCGTCCACGTTGAGCACGGGAACGCACTCTCCCTCGATTTCGATCTTGTCGCAAAGCTCCACGTGCGCCTGCGGCAGGGAAAGCAGTTTGCCCTTCTTGAATTTGAGCAGGGCGAAGGGGATTTTGAGCCCCTTGATCTCGTCCACGTAAACAAAATTGAGTTTGCCGTCGTCCGTATCGGAAGAGGGGGAGATCTTCAGCCCGCCGCCGATCATGCTGGCGTTCGCCACGCACGACAAAAAGGACTTGTATTCCCGTTTCTTGCCGTCCACCGTGGCGGTGAAACGGGTGCATTTATAGGAAAAGAGCGCGCGGATCAGGCAGTTCGTATAGCCGATCTTGGTCTTTTTCTGCAATTTATTGTAGAGTTTGAGCACCTCCACGTCGATCCCCGTGCCCACCACGTTGATGGAGCGGAACCCCGGAAGCTGTATGTAATCGATATACCGCGCGGGTCTGGTCAAAATCACGTCCAGCGCGTCCTCCACGTTTTCGGGAAGGCGGAGGTGCGCCGCAAAGTCGTTCCCCGTACCGCAGGGGATAAGCCCGAACGTGATGTTTTCAAAATTGTCCAGCCCGTTCACCACTTCGTTCAGCGTGCCGTCGCCGCCCATGGCGACAACGGTTTCCGCGCCCGCCGCTACGGCTTGTCTGGTCAGTTCTATCGCGTGTTTGGGATATTCGCTTTTGTGCAGTCTGTAAGGTACGCCGAGATTTTTGAGTTTGTTTTCCGCGAGCGCGAGGTTTTTCTTCATTCTCTTCTCGCCGCCCGCGTAGGGATTGTAGATGATGTCGAGTTCCATTTCTTATTCCTTGTAAGGGGGCGGGATGCGTGTGTTTTGCCCCTGAATTTCGCAACGCAAAAAAACGTACAGTAAAATATTACTACATTTTTGGCAAAATTACAACTTTTATGCTATAATATTTTTTATGAATGTCGAAAATTTCGGCGCGCTGAAAAAACTTTCGGCCCGCCTTGGCGAAAAACTGTACCTCGTGGGCGGCGTCGTGCGCAATTATCTGCTGTGCGGAAAGTTCCTCGGGGATATCGACCTCGCTTCCGCAAACGCCGCGGAAGAACTGGAAGAGGCGCTTCGCGCCGAGGGCTTGCAGATCGACGCGGTGTATAAACGCACGGGCACGGTGATGTTCCGCCTGCCCGACGGGGAGCACTGCGAGCACACCACTTTCCGCCGCGAGGAATATGAAGAGGGCGGGGCGCACACGCCCGCGCGCACCGCGTTTACGGGGGAGATCGCGGAGGACGCCCGCCGCCGCGATTTCAAGTGCAACGCGATCTATATGGACGTCGTTTCGCGGGAGATCGCCGATCCCCTCGGCGGGGAGGAGGACGTGCGCGCGCGCAGGCTGGATACAACCGTTTCCCCGCGGGAAGTGTTCCGCGCGGACGGGCTCAGGCTGCTGCGGCTGTGCCGTTTTGCCGCCGAACTGGGGTTCGCCCCCACGGAGGAGACCGTTGCGGGCGCGCGGGAGTTTTGCAGGAACATAGACGATATTTCCGCCGAGCGCGTCTGGGACGAACTCAAAAAAATGCTGCTCGCCGATCGGAAATATCCCTTTTCCGATCCGCGCGGGCACTATACGGCGCTCAAACTCTGCCATAAAATCGGCGTTTTGGAGCGCATCATGCCCGAACTCGCCGCGGGGGACGGCATGCCCCAGCGGAGCGATTTTCACGATCACGACGTGCTCGAACATTCTTTGCGCACCGTGCTGTACGCCGATCCGCGCGTGCGGCTCGCCGCGCTGCTGCACGACGTGGGCAAACCCTATGCGATGCGGCATTTCGGCGCGTATAAGACGCACAACGAAAACGGCGAGGTCATCGCGCGGGACATCCTCGCGCGGCTCAAAGCGCCCAAAGCCGTTACGGAGGAGGTGTGCGCGCTCACCTATCTGCACATGACCGATCTCGACGGCAGGATGAAGGAGGGAAAAGTGCGGCTGTTTTTAGCGGAGCATTTCGCGCTTATTGAAAAGCTGCTGCTCTTAAAGCAGGCCGATTATTCCGCCTGCAAGGACGATCTTTCCCCCGCGCCCACCGTGGAGAAGTGGAAGAAAATCATGGCGAAGATGGAAGCGGAAGGCGCGCCGCTTTCCCTTTCGCAGCTGAAAATCGGGGGGAAGGAACTTGCGGCGCTCGGCTATCGGGGGAAGGAGATCGGCGAAGAACTTTCCCGCCTGTTCCGCCTGGCGGTGCCGGACGGAAAGCTGAACGACCCCGCAAAACTGAAAGAACTCGCCGCGCGGAACCTTCCTTCCGGCGGAAAATAAAGACTGCAAAGGAAAAAAGAACATGGAAATATATATCGTTATCGCGGCGGCGCTCGTGCTGGTGAACATCGCGCTCACCGCCGCGCTCCTGCTGAAAAAGGACAAAAAGGAGGGCGGGGAGAGCGACAGGATGGCGGAGATCCGCAGCGCCGCCCTGCTCGACAGCATCGACCGCGCCTTCGCGGCGCAGAACCGCCGCATAGACGACGCGGAAAGCCACATCAACGCCGCGCTCAAAGATTTCGCGGCGCGCACCGAGCGCGAACTCGGGGAAATGCGCTTCGTGGTGGACGAAAAACTCAGCTCCACCCTCGAAAAGCGGCTGGAAAGCTCGTACCGCATCATCGCGGAAAACCTCAACAAGGTGGCGGTGGGCATCGGGGAGGTCAACCGTTTGGCGGACAGCGTGGGGGATATCCGGAAACTCTTTTCCAACGTGAAACTGCGCGGCACATGGGGGGAGATCCAGCTCGAAAACCTGCTTTCGGATATGCTCGCGCCCGAACAGTTCGCCCGCAATTGCAGGCTCAACCCGGCAGCGGACGCCTTTGTGGATTTCGCCGTGATCATGCCCGATAAAAACGGCAACAAAACCTATCTTCCCATCGACTCCAAATTCCCCGCGGAGGAATACGCGCGGCTGGTTTCCGCGGAAACCGAGGAGGGCGCGCGGGCGGCGGAGCGCGCCCTCGCCGCAGCGATCAGGCGGCAGGCGGACAGCATCGCGGCAAAATACATCTATCCGCCGCTCACCACCGATTTCGCCGTGATGTACCTCCCCACGGAGGGGCTGTTCGCCGAAACGGTGAAAAACGCGGAACTTTCCGCCTATTTAAGCAAAATACGGGTGATGCCGTGCGGCCCGAGCAATCTCTACGCCCTTTTGAGCAGTTTGCAGGTGGGATTCCGCACGGTCGCCATCGAAAAGCGCAGCAGGGAACTCTGGCGGCTGCTTTCCGCGTTCAAGAGCGAGTTTGCCAAATTCACCCTGCTCCTCGAAAAGACGGGCAAAAAACTGCAGGAGGCGCAGGATTCGATCGACCTCGCCGCCAGGCGCACGCGCACCATCGGGCGCAGGCTGAAAGACGTGGAGGAGATCGGCGGCAGCGCGGAAGAAGAGGAAGAGCGGGAACAGCTTTCCTTCGGGCTGACGGAGGAGGGCGATCCCGAATAAAAACCCCGTATAGCGGGCAGAATCAAAGCGGGCGGGGAAAGTCTTGAAAATTCGATTGCAATCTCCGCGCGGATAGTATATAATGTTAACGGGCGTGAAACCGCGGCGAAAACGCGGAATTGCCGCCCGCCGTTCCCCGCAGGGGGGAAAAGGAGTAAAACATGATCGGAAAAATTTTCAAATATATTCTCGTTATCCTGCTCGGCATGGTGCTGGGCGCGGGCGCGGTGGTGGGCGGCGTGTATCTGCTTGCCACGCGCACAAAGGTGGGCACCATCACCGGTTACGTGCCTTCGCTCGAACAATATCTCGGCGAATCCATTTCGGATATGACCGTGCCCGAACTCGTGCAGGCGCTGGGCGATCCTTCCGCCACCGTGGGCACCTATACCGAATATTTCCCGTTCTTAAACGACGCTTTAGAAAATCTCGCGAATTCGGAAACGCTCACGGCGTTCGCCTCCGTCGATCTCGACGCGCTCAAAGCCCTGCCGTTTTCCGAACTCGGCGCGAATCTCGGATCTCTCATCAGCGTGACGGCGTCGCTTTCGTCGCTCTCCTCTTCGCTCAACTTCACCCTGCCCGATCTGCCGCTGTTCACGCAGACGGAAAACTACGTGAAGGTGACGGACGACGCCTTCGAGATTACCAATCTTTATTATAAGGATAAGACGGCGGAAATTTATTACGTTTCCGCGGAAACCGAGGACGGCGCCGTTTACGCGCACGCTTACAGCGAGGAAGGCGACCTTCTGCCCGAAGCGGAGGGGCAGGCGCTCTACTATCGTTCGGAGGGCATCGACGAACTGCCCGTGACGGACGCGATCTCCGCGCTTTCCGCCTCGCTCGACGTGGCGGAACTCACCGTGGGGGACTTAAAGGAGGATTTCGGCATCGATCTTCTCGGCTCGGGCGAGGGCATCGTGAACGAACTCATCGCGGCGGACGACAAGATCAACGAGATCGCCGATAAGCTGGACGGCCGCATAGACGGCATCGAACTCGGCGACGTGATCGACGTCACCGCGGACAGCACGCCCATTCTGCGGGCGCTCGAACATACGACCATCGCGGAACTCGACGGGAGGATTCAGACCATCACCTTGAAAGAGGTGATCGAGATCGACCAAACCAGCGCGCCCATTCTGATCGCGCTTCAGGATACCACGGTCACGGGATTGGGCGAAAGGGTGAAAACGCTCACCCTGGGCGAAGTGGTGAATACCGAAGACAACGCCATTTTGGAATATCTTTCCTCCTCCACGATGGAGAATCTGGGCGGCAAACTCAACGAAATGCCCCTTTCCACCTTCCTGAACGTGGATGAGGGCGGCTCGGCGGGCAACGCCATTTTGGACGCCCTTCTCAAAGATAACGGGGAAGGCCCGACCACCATCTCCAATCTCACCGAGCGCATCAACGCGCTGAAAATTTCCGACGTGTATGAAACCGATCCCTTCGTGCCCGCGGAGGGGGCGGGCAGGGAAAACTGCCGCTATTTCACGCGCACGGAAGGGGCAAACGGCTATATCTATACCGAAACGGAATATACGGAAGGCGCCGAGCTTTATCAGGTGGAATCGGGCGCGGGCATCTGGCTCATCCTGCTTTACGACAGGAGCGGGGCGGACGGCGTAAGCGTTTACGAACAGGCGGAAGAACCCCCGCTCGCCGAACTCGCGACCTATATCCAGACGCGGCTGACGGACGAAACGACGGGCATCGGGAACTGTTCTTTGCAGGAACTTTACGAAATCGGCTTCATTTCCGCCGCGCCCGCCGAGTCGTTTGCCGATTCCACGCTGAACAGTTTGATCGAAACTCTGGGCCGCGCCGCGTAAATTTTCGTTTTTCCGCGAAAAACGTTGACAAACGGGCGGGAATTTGATAAAATAAACTGACCTTGATTGCGGAAGGACGCAATCCGAATAAGACCGGGAGGTACAGGAAATGACGAAATACGATATGCTTTACATTTTGGCTCCTGAGCTGGAAGAAGAAGCGAGAGAAGTCATTATCAAAAAGTTTGAGGACCTGGTGGCCGCGAACGGCGGCTCCGTCGAAAAGACGGACAGGTGGGGCATGAAGAAACTGCAATACCCCATCAACTACAAGTCCGAGGGCTATTATGTGGTGATGACCTTCGAAAGCGAAAAGACCTTCGTTGCAGAGCTCAAGCGCGTTGTCGGCATTACGGACGGTGTCATGAGAAGACTGATCACCAAAGCGTAATCGCGGGAGGAGAGTATGAACAAAGTTTTGTTGATAGGCAATCTTACGCGCGATCCCGAATTGTCCGAAACGTCGGGCGGGGTGGCGGTGTGCCACTTCACCGTGGCGGTCACGCGCGATTTCGCTTCGGCGGACGGCAACCGCGAAACGGACTTTTTCAACGTTACCGTATGGCGCGGCAGGGCGGAAACCTGCGGAAGATACCTTAAAAAGGGCAACAAAGTCGCGGTGATGGGCAGTTTGCAGAACCGTTCTTACGACGATAAGGACGGTATCCGCCGCACTGCCACGGAAGTTATCGCGAGCGACGTGGAGTTCTTAACGCCCAAAAACGCTGCGGGCGGCGGAGAACCCTTCGCGGAAGAAGTGGTCGCGGTGAAAAAGCAGCGGCCCCAGCTCACGGCGATCGAGGACGACGACAACGATCTGCCGTTCTGATTGAAAAAGGAGTTAAAAAAATGGAAGAAAATAAAACGACTGCGGTCAAAAAGAATATCAAGAGAACGCCCAGGAAAAAGGTTTGCGCTTTCTGCCAGGGCAAAATCGAAAATATCGATTATAAGGACGTGAATACCCTTAAAAAGTACGTTTCGGAAAACGGAAAGATCCTGCCGCGGCGCATGACGGGCACCTGCGCGAAGCATCAGCGCGTGCTGGCAACCGCCGTAAAGCGTGCGCGCATTGCCGATCTTCTGCCGTTCAAGGGCGAATAATTTCAAACGGGTTCAAAACGCTCTGCGGCAAGCGGGGCGTTTTTTGTTTTTTGCGTATTGACAAAACGCAGATAGCGGAATATAATGAAAACAGGGGCGGCGTATGTTGTCTGCAAAAAGCGGTCGTATTGCGGCGGACTGTGTTCAAACGACAAGAAAAGAGGTGAAAAAGTGGCTTATCAACTGATCGCGTTCGATCTGGACGGAACGCTTACCCAACACAAATCGAAACTCGAAGATTTCAACCGCGAACTGCTTTGCGATCTGCAAAAAAAGTACCGCTGCCTGATGGTGGGCGCTGGCGGCTGCGAGCGCATTTATAAACAGCTCGGCGAATTTCCCATCGACATCATCGGAAATTACGGCATGCAGCAGTCGAAGATAGAAAACGGAAAGTTCGTGCTCGTGAAAAACGACAGCTATACCGTCGATCGTAAATTTTTCGACGAAACGGCGGCGGAACTGCGTGAAATCACGGGTTATACGCAATACGCGGGGGAGAGCGTGGAGTATCACGCTTCCGGGGCGGTCACGTTCCCGCTGCTCGGCACGGCGGCGAAACTGGAAGACAAACTGCACTTCGACCCCGGCGGAGAAAAACGCCGCGCGATATATCCGCTTGTCGCAAAGGCGTTCGGGGATTACAACTGTTTCGTGGGCGGTTCGTCCTCGTTCGACATCGTGAAAAAGCAATACGATAAATACCGCGCGCTCACGGCATACGCGGCGGAGGAAGGGATAAAAAAGGAAGAAATTCTCTTCGTCGGCGACGATTTTGAAACGGGCGGCAACGACGAACAGGTGAAGCTGGGCGGCATCGACTGCGTTTTCGTGAAGGATTACAGGCACACGCGGCGTTACCTGCAGGAAAAAAACGCGATCTGACCGCGAAAAACATTATTTTAAATAAAGCGTACTTTTTTCGATAACGAAAAACTTTCGGATAAAGCGCTGCGATCTCGGGTATTGCGGCGCTTTTTTGCACCATTTGACGCCGTCAGGAAAAGTACGCATTTTTTAAACGGGGAGGAACAAAATGAAAAAAATCATTTGTATGGCGTTGGCGCTGCTCTTGTGCTGCGCGGCGTTTACGGGATGTTCGGGGCGGGGCAACGCGGCTTTGGAAGAGCGCATTGCCGAACTCGAACAGGCGTTGGAACAGCTCGAAAAAGAGCAGGGCGAGCAAGGGGAGCAGGGAGAACCCGGCGAACAAGGACCTCAGGGCCCGCAGGGCGAGCAAGGAGAACAAGGCGAGCAGGGAGAGCAGGGGGAACAAGGAGAGCAAGGCGAGCAGGGCGAACAAGGCCCCCAGGGACCGCAGGGCGAGCCCGGCGTGTTCGGCGGATTCCATACGGAAAAGGAAAGCTACGCCTGGGGCGAGCCGATCGACGTATATTACGGCGAAACGAAGTATTTCACCGTGGATTTTTATCACCTTTCCTCCACATGGGAAAGTTTCGGCTATTGGAATATATCGGTTTTCGCCGACATCACCACCTACGATTATCCCGTGCCGCAGACGGCATTGACAAACCTGATCTGGCTGGGCTACGACGGGGAAATGCGCCATTTTCAATATTTTGCGTTTAGTTCCTCTTATGTGGGCGACAGGCTGGACGCGCACACGACGAAGGAAGGGGTGGGGTTCAAACACGACGATACCGATTACATCACCAAGAAAGAAGATACGGGCTACACGCTGTATTTCTGCAATCCCTTCACCGCCATTCCCTATTGCAGAATGGAAAACATCTCGCTCAATACCTTCTCCGTGGCGGAGGAGCAGCTTTCCATGCCCGCCGACGAGCCGACGACGGTATATTGCAACGGAAAAAAGGCGTTCGACATCACCGTTTCCCAGCGCCCCATCGCCTACGGGGCGAAGGAGGTCGTGTTCGATTTCACGTTCACTACCTACGATTTTGAATTGAAACTTTCAAAATATCCCAAGTCCTGGTATGTGGTGGCGGAGGATATGCCAAATTCTGAGGACTATGCCGGGGGAATTTCTTCGCAGGAAACGATCGGGAAAAATTCTTCGTTTACGGTGGAGGCGGTGTATGAAAACGTTACTCCCGCGCCCGCGATCAAAGTGATCTTAAAATTCGGCGGCACGGCGATGGAGAAAATCTTTTAATAGAATAAGGCGACCCGCCGCAGGGCGAGAGAAAACTTAAAGCGCGCCCGAAGTTTTTTGCAAAACTTCGGGCGCGCTTCGTTTTTTTGCCGCGGGCGGTTGACTTTCCGCCCGTTTGATGATACAATTTATTTAATCAACCTTGAAAAATCAAAATCGCAGGGTTGAAAAATATTTTTATTGCGCCGCAGTTTGTCGCGCGGCATATGGGAGGATTTTTATGGCAAAAAAGAAAAGCAGCAAAAACAATTCGTTGATCGTTTCGGGCGTTACCCTTCTTTTGGGCGTGCTCGCCTTCTGCCTTGCGGGTTTTTTGGCGGCGGTCAAAATCGGCGGAGCGGACAGCAACAGTACCCTTACGGGATTTCAGTCGGCATTCGGTTATAAAGAAACGATTGGGAGCGGTATTCTATCTGCAAGCCTGGAAATCAATAAATTCAACATTATGGTTACGCTCGGCTTGTTCCTGCCGCTGATCGGCGGCGTGCTCGCCATCTTCAAAGGCAAAATCTTCGGCTTTATCGCGCTCGTCGCTTTCGTTGCGGGGGCGGTGCTTTTGTTCCTCTGCCCGAGCTTGGTGAAGAGCACGTTGAGCACTGCCGGTATCAGTGATTGGCTCGGCGGTATTTTCGGCACAGATGCTTCCGTTCCCACTGCTCTCGGTATCGGGGCGATCCTCGGCGGCATTTTCTCCATTCTGGGCGCGCTCGCCGCGGCATATAAAACTTTTTTGATGAAATAATTTTCGGAAAAACGGCGTTTTCCGCGCGAAACTTCGGTTTTCGCGCGGAATTTTTTTATTTTCCGAAAAAATAGTTGATGTTCCGTATGTTTGCGATTTTTTAAAATTCAGAAAAGAATTTGTTAATTTTTCACAAATCGAGGGCAATTTCGGGGAAGAAGTGATAATAAAAACCGAGGTTGAAAAAATTTCTCAAAAAAAATTTTAAAAAATTGTCGAAAAACGCTTTACAAATTTTTTCGGATAGTGTATAGTATAGGTGTCCTTGAGAGAGAGGAACGCAAACGGCGCGGCTCTCCCCGAAAAGGACGGCAAAACAGCTCATCATTTTCCCCCTTATCATATATTATTCAGA
>CALVZR010000198.1 GCA_944372565.1 uncultured Clostridia bacterium
ATCACGCCCACGCCCGCTTCGAGCGCCTGCGCCAACTCTTTATCCGTCTTATTATTTCCGTGCATCACGAGTTTTTCCGCGGGAAATCCGCTCTTTACGGCGGTGAAGAGTTCCCCGCCCGAAACGACGTCCGCCCCCAGCCCCAGCTTGTTCACGAGGCGGTACATCCCCGTGCAGGCAAACGCCTTGGACGCGTATAAAATCAGCCCCTCTCCGTATGTTTCTTCCAGCGTTTCACGGAAAGTATTGCAGATATCTTCGATATATTTTTTATCGTAAACGTAAAGCGGCGTACCGTATTTTTCGGCGAGTTCCGCCGTATCCGCGCCGCCGATGTAAAGGTGTCCGTTTTTGCCCGCATAAAGGGTTTCTCTCGTATTCATTCGCTTTTTTCTCCGCGTACTTTTTCTAAAATTGTACCAAATGGCGGAAAAATAGTCAAGGCTATGAAAGAAAGATATTTTTATAAACGCTATAAGCGGCTGTGATTTTTATAATGCGGTCAAAGCGCGCAGGCGGCGAAATTCTTTTATCCCGCCCGCCGAAAAACTTCAAAAGAATACGGCAGAATACCGCGCGTAAACGGGCGTTTTCTCCCCGACCGCGCGAAAAGCCGCGCCGCTCAGAACTTCGCCTTCAAAAAAAATAAGGAGCGGCAGAACTTTGCCGCTCCTTTTGCGCGATTGCCCGATATCAGAACAGGCTCCAGTTTTCGATGATGTTTTTCACGATATCGAAATACGTCTGTTTTTCCACGTTCTCATCGGCGAGCACGTCGATTTCCTTCACGATCGCGCCGTCCTTCGAGATCGTGAGCGTGCCGATTTTATCGCCCTTCTTTACGGGCGCCTTCACGCTTTCAAAGGGAAGAAAATCGATTTCCAACGCGAGTTTTTCGTTTTTGGCGCAGAATCCGTAATAAGATTCCGCGGGAACGGCGCGCACGCAGTCCTGTTTGCCGCCCTCCACGCGGACGGGAATTTCCAGCGGCTTTTCGCAGTCCACGATCAGCTTGTTTTCAAAGTTCGCAAAACCGTAGTTGAACATTTTGGAAACGTCTCCGAAACGGCTCTTGCTGTCGGGCGCCTTGATGACCACCGCGACGAGGCGCATCCCCTTGCGCTGTGCGGACGCCGCCAGGCAGTGCCCTGCCTCGGCGGTATAGCCCGTTTTGCCGCCGTCGCATCCGTCGTAAAAGCGGATGAGCTTGTTTGTATTGGAAATTTCCGTGATCCTTCCCCCGTCGTGACGGATTTCGTCCATCCAGATGCGGGAAAATTCAAAATATCCTTTGTGTTTCAGCAGGGCGGAAAACATTGCGGAAACGTCTTTCGCGCAGGAATACTGTTCGGCTTTCGGCAGTCCCGTGCAGTTGGAAAAATGCGTGTCCGCCATACCGAGTTCGCGGCATTTTTCGTTCATTTCGGAAACGAACAAATCTTCCGACCCCGCAATCTGCTCCGCGAGCGCCACGGAGGCGTCATTCGCGCTGGCAACGACCACTCCTTTCACGAGTTCGCGCACTTCGTAGGGCTTGTCGGCATCCAGGAAAATCTGGGAACCACCCATCCCCGCGGCCTCGGCGCTCACGGTGATGGTGTCGCTTAAAGAAAGTTCGCCGTTATCGATAGCCTCGAAGGTCAGCAAAAGCGTCATAATCTTGCACATACTGGCGATGGGCAGCCGCTCGGTTTCGTTTTTGGAATAGATCACCGTGCCGCTGTTGTAATCGACAAGATAGGCGGATTCGGAAACCGCCTGCAGGTCGGCTTCCGCCGCAAGCGTTTTTATCTTCACGGTGTTCGCGGCCGTCGCCGAAATGCACGCCATGAACATCAAAAATACAGACAATAGTTTTTTCATTGTTTCCTCCAAAAAAATTTTCGGTCAGCTATTAGCTATTGTCTGTATTCCGGATAAAATTATACATATTTTGTCAAGCAGATTTTTATTAAAAATTATTAGTAAAATAATGGTGATTTATTCAATAATATTGTCTATCATAATTCCGAATCCGCGTTCGGGATCGTTGATGAAAACGTGCGTAACGCAGCCCACGAGTTTGCCGTCTTGCAAAATGGGGCTGCCGCTCATCCCCTGCACGATGCCGCCGGTAATGTCTATCAGCTCTTCATCCGTGATTTTAAGCACGAGGTTTTTGTTTTCCTTTTCGTTTTTATCGATCTTGACGATGGAAATATCGTATTCCTTCGGTTCGCTGCCCTGTACCGTCGTATAGACGGTGGCCGCGCCTACCTTCGCCGTGCCGAATTGGGTTTTTCTGAGATGCAGCGATTCTATCGCATCTTCGGAGATCGTCCCCGTCACGCCGGTCTTCGTGTTGCAGTCCGCCTTGGCAAACGGGGCACTTTTTAAAAAGATCCCTTTGAGTTCTCCCGCTCTGCCGCGCTCTCCCTTGATCACGCCCGTTACGGTGCAGTTAATGAGATCGCCTCCCACGATTTCGATCAGGTTTCCGTTCTCATCCAGAATGGGATGGCCGAGAGAGGTAAAACGGCCGTTTCTGACATAGGTGAGCGTGCCGATCCCGCTCACATAGTTTCGGATAAACAGTCCCAGGCGGTATTTCCCGAGCGCGTCCTTTTTCGGCTTGATAATCGTTTCCATCCTTTCGTTTCCGCGCGTGTAAACGACCTTCGCCTCGGACTTCCCCTCCACGGCCGCCGCGATATCCTCGGAACTGTTCACGTCTTTGCCGCCGATGCTTAAAACCACGTCGCCGACCTGCAGCCCCGCGTCCTTCCCGGGAGAAAATTTTCCGTGTTCCGTGGGAACGTCCGTAATGCCGACCACGGTCACGCCGCGCGTGTACAGGGAAAATCCCGCCGGGATTCCGCCGAGATAAATTTCCGAAGCCGCCGCGCCGCTGCTTACGGGAAAGGCGCAAAGGCATACCAAAGTCGCTGCGATAATCAGTTTTACGAATTTGTTTTTCATTTTGACCCCATTATAGTCCTTATCATGCGCAGTTGAAAGGCGTTTTATACGGAGAAAATAAAAAAGGCGGAGCGCTTTCAGCCGAGAACGCTCCGCACACGAAGAAAGTTTCCTGAAATTCGGGAAACTTTCTTCGCAAATTTTCGTTTTATTTTCTTTTTACGCTTCCAAAGAGCGCTTATATTCGTCCGCCGCGGCGATCAGTTCGCGGGCGTGTTCGGTGGCGGCAGCGCTTTGCGCCGTGCCGCCCGTAAGGCGCGTAACTTCCGCAATTTTTTCTTCCCCGCTCAGTTTCTTCACGAAAGTATGCGTTCTGCCCTCGCTCTCTTCCTTATAGATAAGCAGGGAATTATCGCCCATCGCGGAGATCTGCGGGAGGTGCGTGATGGCGATCACCTGCACGGAGCGGGAAATTTTAGCGAATTTTTTCGCGACCACCGAGGCGATGGCGCCGCTG
>CALVZR010000199.1 GCA_944372565.1 uncultured Clostridia bacterium
CCTTCGTATTTTTTAAAGATCCTGATGCAGTAATTCCCGTCGTTGAACCCCGCTTTATAGGCGGCGTCCTCCACGGAAAGCCCGTCTTTCAAAAACTCCTTGCTCTTTTCCACCCGCACTTTGGAAAGGTAGTCGCTGAACGTAACGCCCATTTCCTCGCGGAACAGGTGGCTGAGATAATACGCGCTCACGAACACGTTTTTCGCCAGCGTTTCGAGGGAGATCTCCTCGGCGTAATGTTCGTGAATGTAGCGGATGGCGGCGGAAAGGTGCCCGCTCGCCTTGCGCTTGCCGCGGCTGGCGTAAACGACTTCGAGAAAGTCCTCCAAAATTTCCACCGTGCGCACGCACAGGTCGTTGAAATCCGCCTTTTCCAGCATAAGGGAAGCGGCTTTTTTCACGATGCCCGTCAGACTTTCGAGGTTTGCGCCCGCCTCCACCGCCGTGCGGGACAAAAACGCCGTGAATTCGTAAAGTTTAGCGCGGATAATGCCCAGATCGCCGCTCGCATAGGAGAAGATCTCTCCCAGAAAATTATTCAGGATGGAGCGCGCTTTCGTGCCCTCGCCCAACTGCACGTAGGCGATGAGTTCCTTTTCCAGTTCGATGGGATATTTTTTGAAATTCCTGCGGTTTTCGCCCAGCTCCATCTCCTTCTGCGCCCGCAGCCGCTCCATATTGAGCCGCGTGATCTCCATCCGCTTTTCCACGTATTTGCGCTCCTGGTCCATCATATAACTGACCATCACCGAGAGCATCTGCGCGGTGGACGTCATATTTTCGCACTCGATGCGGCGCACCGAATCGGCGGAAAACCCTTTCTTTTTCAGATCCACGCCCAGGGCGGCGCACCGTTCGAAGAGTTCCTTTTCAAAATAATCGTCGCTCTCCCAAAGCCGCACGGGCCCCGTGGTGATAAACCCCACGGGCTCTTTGCCGAACGCCACGGGCGTGATGCACATAATCAGCCCGCACGCCGTTTCGTAGATATACGGCTCTTTGAGCTCCTGCGCTTTCCTGCCGCTGGAAACGATCTTTTCGCTGCACGCGGCGTTATCCCCCATCAGCAGGCAGATGCAGTTTTCCCCGCGCACGCACAGCTGTTCGCGCCCCGTTTCGTCGTACAAAGCGACGTCCAGCCCGCTGGTGAGCGCGTAATTTCTGAACAGTTTTTCCAGCTCCGTGAAATTGAGGATGCCGCGGAGTCCGCCCGTCTCTTTCATTCTTCCGCCCCCGGAAAGCCCATATATTCCATATATTTTTCCATAAAAACTTCATCGCACGACAAATCGACGTATTCCGCCGAACGGGCGAGCTTTTCGCACGCTTGCAGCGCGGCGGAGGAAACGAGGCATGCCTTCGCCCCGCCCAAACCGGTATTTCCCGCGGCCGTAAACGACGACGCGAGCGCGGGAGGCAGAAGCCCCGTTTTTTCCACGCTCTCTCTATTGAGGTAAAAGCCCATACCGCCCGCCACGTAAAGTTTTGTTCCGGCGATGCCCGCCCGCGCGAGCAGCGCCTGCACCGCCGCGGCGATGGCGCTTTTTGCAAGCTGAAATTCCCTTACGTCCTTCTGCGTGAGATACACGCCGTCCGTCAGATCGAACCTGCCCGATCTCATCGCGCCTGATTCATCTATCCCGCCCGTTTCCAGAAGGGCGGCTACGGCGTCCGTCAGCCCCGAACCGCATATGCCGACGGCGGGCGCTCCCCCCACGGTCGTGAACGAAATCTTTCCGTTTTCGGCTTTCACGCGGTCGATCGCCCCCGCAACGCCCCCCGTGCCGCATTCGATGTTCGCCCCCTCGAAAGCGGGGCCCGCGGCGGCGGACGTCGTGAAAATGCGGCCGCCAGCATTGAGCAGAATTTCGCCGTTGGTGCCGAGGTCGAGGAGCATCCCCTCCGTTTTATCCAGCCCGACAAAATGCGCGCCGCAGATCACGTCGCTCCCGATAAACGCGGAAGCAGACGGAAGCAGAACGACCTCTTCGCAGGGAAGGGAGAGAACGCTCCCGCCGACGCGCTGCGTTTCGGTGAAGGCGGGCGTGAAGGGATAGCGACCGATGCCCTCAGCGTCCGCGCCGATAAAGAGGTGCAGCATTGTGGTATTCCCCGCCACGGTCAGCCTTTTCAAAGAGCAAACGCCCGCCTCGCGGCAAAGGTCGGAAAGCACCTCCGCCGTCTTTTTCAGCACGCAGTCTTTCAGTTTATCCCGCGCGCCTTCGGAAGCCGCCTTGATGCGGCTGAGTACGTCCGCGCCTAACGCCCCCTGCGGATTTAAGCAGGAGCGCTTTGCAAGCTCTTTTCCGTCTTTTAAATCGACGAGGGAAAACGCCATCGTCGTGGTGCCGAGATCGAGCGCGGCGCCAAAACCGCTCTCTCCGTCCGCCGCGAAAATTCTTTCCTGCGTTTCGGTCAGCCCGCCGCCCTCGGTTTCGTAAACCTCGATTTCCGCCGAAGAGCAGATCTGCGATTTGCACGCGAGATAAAAACCGCCTTTTTCCTCCCCTTCGAGCGCGCCGGAAAGCAGTTTCACGCGGCATTTGCCGCAAGTGCCGTTCCCGCCGCAGCGCGCGGGAATATTGATCCCGTTTTCCCTGAGCAGCGAGAGCAGATTTTGTTTTTCACGGAAGGGAATGCGGATTTTCTTCCCCGCCGAATGTACGATGAGTTCCATAATTTTGATTTTACTTTACCATATTTTGTCCGTTTTTGCAAGAAAAATTGCACTTTCTTTTCCGAAACGAAAAGCGGCGCGCCGCGCCGCTTTTCGATCTGCAACTTCCTTTTATTCGCCGTAATACCGCTTCACTTCCGCAAAAAACGCGTCGATATTCTCCCACTTGGCGTGCGCAGGGATGTCGCACCCCGAAGACGGCATAAAATTTTTATATTTCCCGCATTTTTCGAGCAATGCGCGCGTCGCCGCGGAAATCGATTCCGCCGTGCCGTTTGCGAATTCGCCCGCGGGGTCGATGTTGCCCATCGCGAGCGTATCTTCGGGCATATGTGCCATCACGTCCGCCATATCCACGGCGTTCCCGAAATGATACGCCGCCGCGCCCGTGCGCAGAATGGAATCGATGATGCGCACCGCGGTGTTGCCGCAGTTGTGATAAATCGCCGCAAAATGTTCGTCCTGCACTTCGGACACGAGTTTTTTCACGAACGGTTCGGAAAACTGCTCCGCCATTTCGGGCGAAAGCAGCCCCGCCAGCGGCTCGGCGATGACCACGCCGTCCGCCCCCGCCGCCTTGAACGCCTTCGCGTATGCGACGAGAAACTCCGTCGCTTTGGCGAGCACCGTTTCGAGCAGTTCGGGTTCGGTATAGCAATACACCATCGCCTCCGAAACGCCCGCGAGCCTGCCCGCGAGGGAAAACGGCCCGATCACGCCCGCGAGCACGGGGCGGTCGGAAATCATTCCCTTCGCCAGGCGCACGGCGTCCACGTAAATGCCCGAACGCGCCGCGCCCACCGCGGGAACGCGCAGCGCCTCCGCCTCCTCCATAGAGGAAACGAGCGCGCCTTCCACCGTGGGCACTTCGTTTTCCGACGCCGTAACGGCGGCGCCGAAACATTCCGCTTCCACCGAAAGGTCCATAAACCCGACCGAAGCCGCCGAGGGCACCCTGTCCGCCACGGCTTTCATCGCCTTCGCCTGATTTTCCGCACTCGAAAGCATCTCTTTTACGCTCATACCGATGAGCTGCGTGCCGGGGAAGGACAAAATGGGCAGAGCCTGTTTTTTATCGCTCTTTTTCAGCCCGTCCAGCCACGCGGCCATATTCCGCTTTTCCATCAGTCAAAAAAACTCCTCGCTTTTTCGGCGGCGCTCGCCGCGTCCGGCGTATAAGCGTCCGCGCCGATCTCGTCCGCAAACGTCTGCGTTACGGGCGCGCCGCCCACCATAACCTTTACCTTGTCTCTCAGACCCGCCGCTTTGAGCGCGTCTATAATTTCTTTCTGATAGAACATCGTCGTCGTCAGGAGCGCGGAGAGGCATACGAGCGAAGCGTTATGCTCCTGCACCGCCGCCACGACCTTTTCCGCCGAGCAGTCCACGCCGAGGTCGATCACGTTGATGCCCGTGCCCTCGATCATCATCTTCACGAGGTTTTTGCCGATATCGTGGAGATCGCCCTTCACCGTGCAGATGACCGCCGTTCCCACGGGTTCCACACCCGCGTCCGCAAGCGCGGGTTTCAATACGGCGAGCGCGGCGTTCATCGCGCGCGCCGCGATAAGCACTTCGGGCACGAAAATTTCGTTATTCTTGAATTTTTCGCCCACGATGCTCATTCCGTGGATCAGCCCTTCGGTCAGAATGTCCTTGGGCCGGGTGCCCGCGGCGAGTTCTTCGCTCACCAGCGCCGCCAGATCCTTCGCCTTGCCCTTCTGCAGGAGGGCGGAAATTTCTTCAAATCTTGCCATAATGCGTTTTACTCCCTTTTTTTCTTTTTCGGGAATATTATACACCATTTTGCGCAATCCGTGAAGGGGCTCTTTTGCTTTTAAACTGTATTATTTTGTCAAAGTTTCACGCAGGAATAGATTTTTACCAGCGGAAAGGTCAGCAGGGCGACGGTAACCGCCGCGCACACCGTCTGCGTTGCCATCACGGGCAGGGAGGCGACAAAATACGCCGCCCAGCTCGAAGCCGAATAGCGGAAATAAAGCGGCGTAACGACGTCGTCGATGAGCGTGAAGAACACCGTGCACAGCACCGCGACCGCCGTGCACAAAAGCACTTTCCACACCTCGCGCATCTTTTTCTCTTTCAAAAAATGCCCCGTCAGCCCCGCGGCGACGGCAAAAAACGGGTAATAAATAATGTACAGGATGAACACGCTCGGAAAGAAGCCGAAGAAGATGCACCTTAAAAGGGAGTACGCCGCCGCCACGATCAGCCCCCTGCGCACGCCGAACACGTAGCAGAACGAAAAGAAAAGCACGGTTACCACCTCCACCCCCGCCACGCCGGAAAGCGCGAACTGCCCCGCGATCAGCAGCGAAGTCATCAGCGCGATGAGGGCGATCTCCTTGGAAGTTTTCAGCATTTTCAGAAAGTCTGGTACAGCCAGATGTACGTGCAGCCTTCCTTGATCGGCAGGAGTCCGTAGCCGAGCGTTGCGGAAAGATAGGTTTTGCCTTCATACTCCGCCGTGCCCCAGTCCGCATTGGAATTTTCCGCATCGTCGGTATAGAGCATCCAATAAGAACTGCCTTCCTGCGCCTTGCCGTTGATGGAGGTGATCATCCCGTCGGCCGCTTGGTACTCAAGTTCGTTGCGGGAAACGAGTTCGTCCATATAGTCTGCGAGCGTGGTTTCCGCCGTGATTCCGAGAACTTCGGAAGACGGCGTGATGAGCACAGCGTTTTCGCCCAGCGTTACGGTAGCGGGCGTTCTCGGCGCGCACGCGGCGAACGCGGCGGCAGATACCGCCAGAAGGACGGCGGCGTACACGGTGAACAGCTTTTTCATAAAATTTTCTCCTTGTAAAAAAATTGCGGGCGTTTTCCGCACAACGGGAAAACGCCCGCGTTTTTTCACGCGGATGCGCCGGCATTTTCTCCGTTGTCCGAGAAATTCGCTTTCCATACGTAAAAACGGCAGGTTACCCGACTTATGCCTCCTTCGCCGCGCTCCGCTTTTCGCGAAACGAAACGGCAAGGCAAATACGGTAATGACCGTTGCGGCGGATTCGCACCGCCTTCCCCTGCTCTCTGCGCCGCCCTTGCGGCGCAACTCGCCTTACGATTCGGTTGTATGCCCATTATAGCACCTTTTCGGGGAAAAGAAAAGTACTTTTTTTGCGGGAAAACAGCATTTTTTTGCCGCCGCGCGAAAAATCATTCCGAAACGGGCATTTGAATTGCTTTTCTCTTTGCCGTTTGCTATAATGTTTTACATAATATGGAAATAAAACCCGCCCTTTTTCGGGAACGCACGCCGCACGCCTGCCGAAACGCTTATCCGCCGTTTTTGCAAAGCGGCGGAACGGAGAGAGAATATGGATAAAAATCAGGAAGAAAAAACCGAACGGCTGACGAACGGACCGTTAAAACCCCTGCTCGTCCGCCTGGCGATCCCCTCGATCGTCAGCATGCTCATTTCCACCTTCTACAATATGGCGGATACCTTTTTCGTGGGGCAGATGCAGAACACCAGCGCCACGGGCGGCGTGGGCGTCGTGCTCCCCGTGATGACGCTCATCCAGTCTTTCGGTTACTTTTTCGGGCACGGTTCGGGCAACTTCATTTCCCGCAAGCTGGGCGAGGGCGACGAGGAAAGCGCCGCGCACATGGCGTCCACCGGCTTTTTCTGCGCGCTCGCCTTTTCCCTCGTGCTGATGGCGGCGGGGCTGATCTTCTTAAAGCCCCTCGTGGGCGTGCTCGGCTCCACGCCCACCATCCGCCCGTATGCGGAAGAATATATGCTCGTCATCCTGCTCGGCGCGCCCGTGATGGTCGGTTCCATCGTGATGAACAACCAGATGCGTTTTCAGGGAAACGCCTACTATTCGATGTTCGGCATCGCCGCGGGCGGCGTGCTCAACATCGGGCTGGATCCTCTCTTCATCTTCGCCTTCGATATGGGCGTTACGGGGGCGGCGCTCGCCACGGTCATTTCCCAGGCGGTGAGTTTTATCATTCTCTTTATCATGCTCGAAAAGAGCGACTGCATCAAACTGCGGTTCAGAGAGATCCGCTTTCAAAAACTTTTTGCGGGCAACATCGTGCGCGGCGGCACGCCCTCGCTCTGCCGCCAGGGCATCACGAGCGTGGCTGCCATCTGCTTCAACGCCGTCGCGAGCGGATACGGCGACCCCGCCGTCGCCGCCATTTCCATCGTGACCAAGATCACCTCGTTCACGTCCGCCGTGCTCATCGGGTTCGGGCAGGGTTTCCAGCCGGTGTGCGGCTATTCCTACGGCGCGAAAAAATTCCGCAGGGTATATGACGCGTTCCGGTTCTGCGTGAAGATCTGTTTCGCCTTTCTCTTCGTGCTCGCCGCCCTCGTGTTCGCCTTTGCGCCGCAGATCGTGCGGCTGTTCCAGCGAAACGACGCCGCCGTGATCGAGATCGGCGCAAAACTGCTCCGCGCGCAGCTCGTCAGCTTTCCGCTGATGTCCTTCGTGATCTTATGCAACATGATGCTGCAAACCATCGGCATGGCGTGGAGGGCGTCCCTTCTCGCCCTGTCGCGGCAGGGCATCCTCCTCATCCCCGTGCTCTACGCCGCGGAGGCAATCTTCGGCATGAACGGGCTTATCTGGGCGCAGACGGCGGCGGACGTTCTCTCCCTCGCCGCTGCCGTCGCCATCACCTTCCGCGTGCTCGCGTGCTTCAAAAAGGATGAGGACCTCCCCGCGCACGCGCACCGCCATACGGCATAAAAACGGAAAACGAACGGCAAAAAGGGCGGAATTTACGATACTTCCTTAAAAATTTATAAAATTCGGGGGCAACACTATGGAAGAGAAAATTTTTACAAAAAAACAAAT
>CALVZR010000200.1 GCA_944372565.1 uncultured Clostridia bacterium
CGATCAAAACCACGGCAACGATGAGAATTATCAGCGATTTGCCTTTCATCCGCATTCCGCCCTCCGTTTCTTTTCGGGAAAACAGCCGCGCGCAAACGCTTGTCGGACAGCGTTTTCGCGGATTTGCGTTTCCCGATTTAATTAAATTATACATCATTAAAAAATATATTGCAAGAAAATTGACAAATTTTTTCGCGGAAAACCGACATTTTTCAAGCATTTGTTAATTTTCTCGGATATAATGCCGATCGTTAAACATTTTTTCGTTCGTATTTCCGTATATTTTGCCCTTCTAAGAAAAAAAGAGGCGCCGCGGCGAAGTTTCTTTCGCCGCGGCGCGGTAATGTAAACATATTTTGTTTTATTTTTGCGCGGTTCCGCCTTGCACGAACGGCTCCCACCAGGCGCGGTTTTCCAGATACCAGCGCACCGTTTCCGCCAGGCCTTCCCGAAAACCCTTCCGCGGCCGCCAGCCGCATTCGCCCGTTATCTTTGTGCAATCGAGCGAATAGCGCAAATCGTGCCCCTTTCTGTCCTCCGCGAAGACGATTCCCCCCTCGTCTTTGCCGAGTTCTTTCAAGATCGCCCGCACGACTTCGAGATTGGAATGCTCCTCCCCCGCGCCCGCGTTATACACGTTCCCCGCCTTGCCGCGCTGCAAAACGGCTTCTATCGCGCGGCAGTGATCTTCCGCAAACAGCCAGTCGCGCACGTTGCTCCCGTCGCCGTAAACGGGCACGGGCTGCCCGCGGAGCGCCTTTGCGATCGCCAGCGGGATGAGTTTTTCGGGGTACTGATACGCGCCGTAATTGTTGGAACTGCGCGTAACGGTAACGGGCAGACCGTACGTGCGGAAATATGCCAGCGCCAACAGGTCCGCCGCCGCTTTGGAGGCGCTGTACGGCCCCGAAGGGCGCAGGGGCGAACTTTCCGTGAAGGAAAGGTCTTTCCTTGCAAGCGGCAGATCGCCGTAAACCTCGTCCGTGGAAACCTGATGGAAACGGCAGCCGTATTTCAGGCAGGCGTCCATAAGCGTTTGCGCCCCGAGCACGTTCGTAACGGTGAATACGCGCGGATCTAAAATGCTGCGGTCCACATGGCTTTCGGCGGCGAAATTGACAACGAGCGAAAATTTCTCCCGCGCGAAAAGCCTTTCCACCCCTTCTCCGTCCGCAATATCGCCCTTCACGAAACGGAATGCGGGCGAGCGGAAGGCGCTTGAAATGGTGGAAAGGTGCCCCGCGTAAGTCAGTTTGTCCAGGCAGACGATTTGGTCTTCGGGGTGGTGTTTCAGCCAGTAGCCGATAAAATTGCCGCCGATGAACCCCGCGCCGCCCGTTACGAGGAGTTTCATTTTATCCCCGGTACGAATCGTTTACCGCTTTGATCGCCGCTTTCTGCGCGGGCGAGAGTTTGTCGTTTCTGTGATAATCGTAAAAGCCGTTCTGTTCCTGCTCCACGTCGTAAAGCTGGGTATAGCAGAAGCCCGAAATCTTTTTGCAGGCGAAAATCATTTCGGTGAGTTCCTTATAGCGCGCCACGAAAGCGTCGCCGTCGTCCGCGCCCTTGCCGTAGCCCCAGCTCCCCTCGTCGAGAACGGCGCCCTCGTTCACCGTGGCGGTTTCCTTTTTCACGCCGAGCGCGATGCCGCCGTATTCGCTGATGTTCACGGGCTGTCCCCTGCGGTATTTTATCGGGCGTGCGCCGTAAAGCAGGGGCACTTCCAGTTTATCCTCGTTTTCGAGTTCGGTAAGATATTTTTTCAGTATGTCCGCCGCCTCGTAGCAGTGGAAATCGAAAACGTCCGTCTTATGCCCGTGATAGCCGCCGCTCGCGTCCACGCAGGGGCGGGTCTTGTCGAAGCGTTTCGTAAAAGCGTAAACGGCCTCCGCAAAACGGATATCGGGCTGCGCGGGCACGTCGTCGCACACGTTTTCCCGCTTTTCGCCCTTGGCGTACAGGCGGGCGTCCGGCTGTTTTTCGGGGTCGTCCCAGGTTATCCACACTTCGTTGAGCGGGCACCAGGTAATAATGCACGGGTGATTGAAATCCCGCCGCATAGTCTCTTCCCACTCCGCGAGGAACTGCCCCGCGCCGTTCATACGGGAATAGTCTATGCCCCAGCTCGCGAACTCTCCCCACACCAGATAGCCCGCCTTGTCGCACAGGTATAAAAACCTGGGGTCGAACACCTTCTGATGCAGGCGCGCGCCGTTGAAACCGAGCGCGAGGGAGATATCGATATCTTTCTGCATATCGGCGATCTCCGGCGCGGTATAAATGCCGTCGGGATAATATCCCTGATCGAGCACGAGTTTTTGGAACAGCTTTTTGCCGTTGAGGAGAAAATCCATGCCGCGGTATTCGGCTTTCCTGAGGCCGAAATAGGAAAAGAGTTCGTCCTCTTCGTAGGCGACGCGCACGTCGTAAAGCCTGCCTTCGCCCGCCTCCCAGAGGTGTTTTTCCGAAAGGGCGATATTGATTTTTTTGTGAAAGGCGATCGCGCCCGCGGCGCCCCCCACCTTTTTGTTTTCGTAAAAGACTTCGATTTTGTATTTCCCCTTGCCGTTCACGCGAAGATCCGCGCCCACGCGGCACTTATCGATATCGGGGGTGAAATAAACTTCCTCGATGCGGTTTTCGGGCGCGTATTCCAGCCACACGCTCTGCCAGATACCCGTCGTGCGGGTATAGTAACAGCCGAAAGATTTTCTTTTATACGACTGTTTGCCCCGCGCCTGGTCGGAAAGTTTTTCGTCGCGCACGCGCAAAAAAAGTTCGTTTTCCCCTCCGCGGAGAAAGGGCGTAACGTCGAAGGAAAAGGGCGTGTAGCCGCCGATGTGAAAGCCGACGTATTCGCCGTTCACGAACACTTCGGAAAAATAATCCACCGCGCCGAAATGCAGAAAGACCCGCCCGCCGCGCCGTTCGGGAACGAACGTGCGGCGATAGTAGCAGACGGG
>CALVZR010000201.1 GCA_944372565.1 uncultured Clostridia bacterium
GTGCTTATGCTGCGGGAAGCGTTTATGGCGTTGCTGAACGAAAAAAACGCCGCGCTCGCCGAACAAAAGAAGGAAATAGAGGGGCAAATCGGCGAAGTCGCAGAGGAAATGCGCCTGATAGAAGAAGGATTGCGCAAGGCGGCGGAGCGCAAACGCAAAGAAGAGGAAAGAAAGGCCGCCGAAGAGCGCAGACAGCAGGAGGAATGGGAGCGCAGATGCAAGCGCCGCAAACGCGCGAAACGCATCGCCATCGCCTCTTGCATCGGCGTTGTCGTGCTTGCGGTGGCGGGGTTTTTCGCCGTGCGTTCGCTCATCATCATTCCCAACCGCTATGAACAGGCGAAAACCGCGCTCGAACAGGGGGATTACGAACAGGCGGCCTCCCTTTTTGAAAAATTAGGCGATCACGAGGACAGTAAGGAGCTGCTGAAAGAAAGCTATTACGGGCTGGCGGGGGAATACGAAACCGAAGGGGAAACCTACCTTGCCGCCACAACGTACGGCAAAGCCGCGGGATATTCGGATGCCTGGGAGAAAAGTTTTTCCCTCTGGTCGAATTTCGTGCCCAAAGAAACGTGGTTTTTCGATCCCGGCAGTTCTTACGAAGAAGATAAGGTATATTTCGTGGGAGAGGACGGGAAAGTGTATTCACTCGAAGCCGGTTCCTCTGCCGCGGAATCTGTGGATGGTTTGGAAAACGTTGTTTCGATAAAATCTACTTATTTAGGAATTTATGCTTTGACGTCAGAAGGAAAAGTGATCAGTGCCAATTCGGGATTGCAGGATAAAGTTGCGGATTGGGAATCGATTGTGCAAATTGAAATTGACGGCTATTCGGAGATTTACGGGTTAAAGGCGGACGGCACTGTGGTTACGACAAACAAAGGCGGCGGATGTAATTGTTCGGGAGATAAGATCGACGTTTCCGGCTGGAAAGATATGCGGATGCTGAGTTTCGGCTCGGCGGCGGCAGGTTTGAAGGCGGACGGCAGCGTGCTTTTTACGGGATTCAACGGCAATAACGAAAACAATCTCGCGGAGGGCAAATATGAGGCGGTGTTCGCCGTGGCCGGCGGCGTGGTCGCCCGCAGGGCGGACGGCACCGCGGCGCTTTCGGGAACGCTTTTGCGGGATCTCGATCCCGCCGACTGCGCTAACTTTATCAGCGTGGGCGGGAGTTATGCCGTGCGCTCGGACGGGACCATGGTATATTATGACCCCGGTTCGCTGGTCGATGATCCGCAGGAAATAGAAGGTTCCGGCTTTGTTTCCGTACAGCAGAACAACCACGGGTTCGGGCTGACCCGCAGCGGGGATATATACGAATTCAGCGTTGAAGGATATACGGGGCATTATTATATCGGTTTCGAGAAAGTTGCCACTATTTCCGATTTCCGCTTGCCGAGTTATCCCTGGGCGGATTAAAACGAAAGGACGGTTTTTTAGGGTAAAACAAAATAAAACTGCGGCGGCGCGAAGATCGCGCCGCCGCTCTTTTCTATATGCGCCGTTTGCAAAGAAATCGGGCGCGCCGTTTGCAAATCGCGGCACGCTTTTGCGCTATTTCTTGCGTTCGCGTTTGCCCGCGTTGAAATCGGAAGAAAACAGCGTTTCATCGAGTTCGCCTTCCGCCAAAAACGCGGAGATCAGTTCCGCCGCCTTTTGCACCGCCTGATCGAACAGCGCGGCGATGCTCTTTTCTCCGTCCTCTGCGGGCAGGGAAGAAAACCGCTCGTCGGGAAAATTCCGCACGAAAAGATAAGAGAGCACGTGCGGCAGCCCGAAAGCGTTTTCAAAGGCGAGAAAACGCTTTCGGCGCTTGCCCTTCGGGTCGAAAAAATAATCCTGCTGTTTCGGGAAACGCCTGAGCGCGCTTTTGAGCGAACTGCGGGAAGTCTTTATCGAAAAAGCCTTGTTCGCCGCATATTCGATCAGGGCGCACGCCTTGTCGAGTTCCTCGTCGGAGGGCGGGGGCGCGGGGCGGAAGTCCACGCCGCCGCCGTTCAGTTTTTCGGCGAGCAGTTTGTCTATATCCCGCTCGATCAGAAAATGCACCTTGTCTTTCCGCCTGTTTTTTGGCAGTTCGTCGAGCAGGGCGTATTCCGCCGCGTAAACGCCGGGGTGAAACACCGTATCCGCCGCGTAATGCGTGATGTAACCGAAAATATAAGAATAATCGCCCGTCGCGCGCGCGAACCCGCGCGCCGCGCAGAAAAAGCCGTAAACGTTTTTTCTGTGCATCAGCCTGCCGAGGTTATACCCCTTTTTGCGCAGGGGTCGGTACACGAAAAAAGGATCTCCGCCGAGCGCGCCCGCATAGTACGCCGAGGGGGAACGGATGAATTTTTTTTCCTCTTCGCCGAGGCGCTTGTAAACTTCCTTCGCCGCGAAAAGGTGCGTGAGATATGCCGCCATATTCTTATTATACCATATTCCGGAAAAAACAGTATCGTTTTTTTGCGGTTTGCCGCCTGCGGAAACACAAGATGTGGGGGTGAAAAAGCAAAAATCCGCAATTTGCGGAAAAACCGTAAAAAAAGCCGAAAAATCCCGCGAAAACCGCGAAAAAGGCTTGACAATCGAAATGATAAATGATAGAATTGTTAAGCACTCCGAAAATGGAAACGGGGTGTTAATTTTTTGATTTCGGAAGGAAGAAAAGATGGCTGCAAAAGGAGCGAGAAATAAAATCACGTTGGCTTGTACCGAATGCAAGAACAGGAATTACGACACGTATAAGAACAAAAAGAACGATCCCGACAGGATCGAACTGAACAAATACTGCCCGCATTGCAGAAAGCACACGCCGCATAAAGAAACGAAGTAATTTTCTTTCGGGTGCCGCAGGGCGGCGCGCCATAGATAAGGTAAGGAGCGATTATGGCTAAAAACGAAGCAAATATCCCCGTCAACGAAACGGAGACGAGCGAAAAACCCGCAAAGAAGGCGAAAAATCCGAACAAGAAGCCCAATATCTTCAAGCGGTTCGGCAGAAAGTGCAAGGAAGTTTTTTCCGAACTGAAAAAAGTTTCCTGGCCGTCGTTCGGGAAGGTGGTGAAGCACACGGGCGTCGTTCTGGCGGTGGTACTCATCTTTCTCGTCGTATTTGCGTTGATCGATTTCGGGCTGTCCACACTACTCGAACTCTTGGTATAAGGAGCGCGCGTTATGGCGGAAGAACAGGCTAAATGGTATGTCATCCACACCTATTCCGGCTATGAAGCCATGGTGAAGGACAATCTGGAAAAGCTCATCGAAAACAACAATCTGCAGGATCATATCGTGGATATTCAGATCCCCACGGAAGAGACCCTCGAAGAAAAGGCGAACGGTAAGAAAAAACTGGTGGAACGCAAAAAATTCCCCTGCTACGTCTTTTTGAAAATGATCTATTCCAACGATATCTGGTATCTCGTGACCAACACGAGGGGGGTAACGGGATTCGTCGGCCCGCAGGGCCGCCCGCTCCCGCTCACGGACGAAGAGATCGCCCGCCTCGGCATCGAGAAGATCGCCGTGGACGTGGATTACGCCGAAGGCGACACCGTGCGCGTGATCTCCGGCCCGCTGGAATCCTTCACGGGGGTGATCACCGAACTCAACGCGCCCGCGCAGAAAGCCAAGGTGAACGTGACGATGTTCGGCAGATCGAACGAAGTGGAACTGGATTTCGTGCAGATCAAGAAAGTTACGATAGAAAAGAGCGAAGAGCAAACGGAATAAAGCAAATTCCCGCGGCATTTTTGCCGCGGCGTTTGAATAAGTGGGAGTCGCGCAAATTTTCGAGGCGCGACGGCGGCACCACGATTATGGAGGAAGGATAAAATGGCTAAGAAAGTAACAGCGGTCGTTAAGTTGCAGCTTCCGGCAGGCAAGGCAACCCCGGGCCCCCCGGTAGGTTCCACGCTCGGCCCGCACGGCATCAACATCCCCGGCTTTACCAAGGAATTCAACGCGAAAACGCAGGACCAGGCGGGTCTTATCATCCCCGTGGTGATGACGATCTATCAGGACCGCTCTTTCACGTTCGTGCTGAAAACGCCCCCCGCACCCGTTCTCATCAAGAAGGCTTGCGGCATCGAGAGCGGCAGCGCCCGCCCCAATAAGGACAAGGTGGCGAAGATCACGAGAGCGCAGGTGGAGGAGATCGCCAAACAGAAAATGGAAGATCTCAATGCGAACACGCTGGAAGCGGCGGCGAGCATGATCGCCGGCACCGCGCGCAGCATGGGCGTGCAGGTCGTAGATTAAAGAGGGCTCGTGGGAGAGAAAACTCGTTTGCACCACAAGGAGGTAACGGAACATGAAACACGGTAAACAATATAAAGAGAGCGCCAAGCTCATCGATAAAACCAGGCTCTACGAAGCGGGCGAAGCCATCGACGCCGTTCTTTCCACGGCGAAGGCGAAGTTCGACGAAACGGTGGAACTGCACGTAAGACTCGGCGTGGACCCCAAACAGGCCGACCAGCAGGTGAGGGGCGTGCTCGTCCTTCCCAACGGCACGGGCAAGAGCGTGCGCGTGCTCGTTCTCGCCAAGGGCGAAAAGGCGGACCAGGCCAAGGAAGCGGGCGCCGATTTCGTGGGCGCGGAAGAACTCGTGCAGAAGATTCAGGGCGAAAACTGGTTCGATTTCGACGTGATCATCACCACGCCCGACATGATGGGCGTTGTGGGGCGCATCGGTAAGATCCTGGGACCGAAAGGCCTCATGCCGAACCCGAAATCGGGCACGGTTACGATGGACGTCGTGAAGGCCATCAAGGATACCAAGGCCGGTAAAGTGGAATACAGGCTGGATAAAACCGCCATCATTCACTGCCCCATCGGCAAGAAGAGTTTCGGCAGGGAAAAACTGCTTGAAAACTACGAAGCGCTCATCGACGCCATCGTGAAGGCAAAACCCTCGGCGGCGAAAGGGCAGTATTTGAAGAGCATCACGCTCGCGAGCACGATGGGCCCCGGCGTGAAAGTTGCGGCGAAAAACTGAAAAAGCCTTAAAAAGGTTTGACATTCCGCCGCAAATGCGGTAAAATATCCCAAAAGAAGAAAAACGAAACCGAAGACAGCGGGCGAAAGTAAACGCCGTTCGGGCGGCCTGCCGAGGTGGAGTGAAAGCGAAGAAGTTGATTCCGGGCTTTCGCGCCGTCTCGTGCGGTGCGGGAGCCTTTTTATTCGGAAAAAAGAAGGAGGTAAAGACAGTGTCGGCTAATTTGGAAGCGAAAAAACAGGTCGTGGAAGAGATCGCCGGAAAGATCAAAGCGGCAAAATCCGTCGTTCTGGTGAAATACGCCGGGCTTTCCGTTGCGGAAGATACGGCGCTCCGCCACGAATTCAGACAGCAGAACGTCGATTACAAGGTGTATAAAAACACCCTCGTGCGCAAAGCGTTCGACGGGATGGAAGTGAAAGATTTCGACGCCGATCTCAACGGTCCCACGGCGGTGGCATTCGCCGAGGACGAGACGAGCGCCTGCAAAATTTTAACGGCGGCGGCGAAGAAATACGGCGAGAAGATCTCGATGAAAAGCGGGTATGTGGACGGAGCTTACGTGGATGCGAAGGGGCTTGCCGCCCTCGCCGCCATCCCGACGAAACAGGAGCTCTATTCTATGCTGGCGGGCACGCTTTCCGGCTTCGTGAGGAGCCTTGCGGTCGCCCTCAATGCGGTAGCGGAAAAGCAAGCGGAAAACGCTTAAAAAAACAAAAAATCAGAAAAGGAGAGAAAGAAAATGGCGGATATAGCAAAGATGATCGAAGAGATCAAAACGATGACGGTTGTGGAACTCAACAGCCTGGTGAAGGCGATCGAAGAAGAGTTCGGCGTGAGCGCGGCTGCCCCCGTGGCGGTTGTGGGCGCGGCGGCTCCCGCGGCTGCGGAAGCTGTGGAAGAAAAGACGGAATTCAAAGTTTCCCTCAAAGACGCCGGCGGCAACAAGCTCGCCGCGATCAAGGCGGTGCGCGAATTCACGGGTCTCGGCCTCGTGGAAGCGAAGGGCCTTGTGGAGAAACTCGGCGTGATCAAGGAAAACGCCACGAAGGAAGAGGCGGACAAGATCGTCGCCGCGTTCAAGGAAATCGGCGCGACCGCCGTTGCGGAATAATTTCCGCAAATTGTTGCGCCGCGTTTACGCGCGGCGGACGGGCTGAAAACGCGCGTTTTTCGGCGAAAAAGGAAAAAATCAAGCGGGGCGAAGTTCGCTCCGCTTAATTTTTCTATTATTTGGGCAAATCAAATTGACAAAAACGCCGATTCCCTGTAAAATAAATAATAACGAATCGGAAGGGCGGAAGGCCTTCCGGTTTTACGGAGTGTTAGAATGAAAAAATTTGTAATCGGGATTTTGACTTTCGCGCTGAGCGTTTTCACGCTGTTTTCCATGACCGCGTGCGACAAGATCGTGAAACTCACCTTTTCGCTGACGGTATATAACGAAGATACGTCCGCGAGGGAGCAGAAAACGCTCACCTTCGATATGTACGAAAACCTTGCGGAAACCGCCGTTGCCGCCGTGCGCGACGCGGTGAACAACGGCAGTTACGACGACTGCGTTTTCTATAAACAGAACACGGATAAGGGGACGAGCATTTCTTCCCAGCTGATGTTCGGCAGCCTGAAAAAGAGCGGCAGCAGTTATGAAAAGGTAACGCAGGCGGCCGTTCCCGGCGCGGAGTTTGAAAAGAACGGCGTTACGGGGAGCAACCTGACCAACAGCGTAGGTTATCTCGGGCTGTGGAGGAGCTGGAATTCCAAGAAAGGATATACGACTACCGGGCACACATCGAGCACCGCGTCGCTGTATATGCCCACTTCGGACATCACTTCGTATAACGGGTATTTCTGCGTGTTCGCGAAGTATTCGGCGCAGGAAGATCTCGACCTCATCAACGACATCATCGCGCTGTTCGACAGTTCGGAGAATTACACCGAATATACCTGCTATTACACGGCGAATGCGGACGGTACGCTCTATCTCGACGGGGAGGGCAACCCGGTGTGGAACATCGTTCTGAGCTCGGCTTTCGACGACGTGACGAACGCTTACGACAGCGGGGACGATCCTTCCGCGGGGACCAATCCCGATACGCAGTACGATTCCTATACGGCAACCGTTCTGAACGCCGATAAACTTGCCATCACCGACATCACGGTGGGCTGAAAACAAGAAAATAAAAATAAGCGGGCGCAGCCGATTCGGCTGCGCCCGCTTTTCGTTTTTGATTTGTTTTTCAGGAAACCGATTATTTTTCGCCCGTGATTTCCCGATAGATCTGCATATTGGTCATGCACACGGCGCCTTCGATTTCGGAAAGCCTTTCGAGAATTTTTTCGGTGCGTTCCCAGCCGTTGTCGAAATCCAGCTCGAAGGTGTGGCCCCAGATGTAGAGCAGGCAGTCGTTTTCCGCCTTTTCAAATTCGGAGAGCAGTCTGTCCGTATCGTCGCTTAAAATGTGCGCGGAGGGATGCCATTCCAGGAAGTTTTCGGGGAAGTTCAGCGTTCCCGATTCCTCCACGTTGCGCGCGTAGCGGATGTTCGTGTCGTTTTGCAGAATGTCGGTGCTTAAACGGTCGTAATTGGTGCCGCCCCAGGCATAGGCGAGCCCGCGCACGGGATAGCCGAAGAGTTCGCTGAGCGCGATGTAGTCGGGCACGACTTCCTCGATGATCTCCTTGCGGGGGAGCAGCCTCAAACAGTTGTGCGTGCGGGTGTGGGCGGCGACCTCGAAGCCCTTGTAAACCTCTTTTGCCTCCTCGGCGCTCAGGCGGGTATGTACGACGTGGTGCCCGTTCATATCGAAGGAATATTCGTAGCCGAACAGCCCCGAACTGAGGTTGAACGTGGCGGTGAAGCCGTATTTTTTGAGCATGGCGATCAGCCGCTTGTCCTGTACGGTGCCGTCGTCGAAACTGAAAGTGAAGATTTTTTTCATCGTTTTTCTCCCGTTCAAATAAATTTATTTTTTTCTCAGTCGCGGCGGCGGAACTGCCCCACGATGAGCAGAAAGCGGAGAAAATACAGCAGGGAAACGAGCAGACTGGCGAAATACGTCATCGCGGCGGCATTCAGCACCTTGCCCACCTGTTTCACTTCATCCTCTTCCAGAACGCCCGTTTCCAGCAGCATCTTTTTCGCGCGGCGGGAAGCGTTGAGTTCCACGGGCAGGGTGATGAGGGAAAACACCGTAGCCAGCGAATAGCAGATGATGCCGAGCGAGATGAATACCGAGCCGATCGTGGGCGCCGCCACGACCAGCCATTCGAGCAGCACGCCTATGATGACGAGGGGGATGGCGAGATAGGTGGCGAAGTTCACCGCGGGCACGATGAAGGAGCGCAGTTTGAGCAGAAAATAGCCCTCTTCGTGCTGCACGGCATGTCCCACTTCGTGCGCCGCCACGCCCAGCGCCGCCACGGACGAGGAGTTATACGTCGCTTCCGAAAGGGATAAAACGCCTGTTTTCGGATTGTAGTTATCGGTCAGTTTTCCCTTTGTGGGCTGCACGACCACGGCGCACCCGTTCCTTTCGAGCAGCATGCGGGATAAATCGCTCGCCGTCCAGTTGGAACGGGACTGCACCTTGTCGTATTTGGCAAAGGTGGTGCTCACGCGGATCTGCGCCCACAGGGCGAATAAAATGCCCGGGATTATGATGATGTATCCGTACCAATACATATACAGAAACATAAAATGCGCCTCCTTTTCCCGTATACCGGACGGGAATAAGCCGAACCTGATTTCAAGCGGGCATATCGCCCCATCTACTGCGTTAAAACCCTTGGCAATAGGGTCGCTATTGCCTGCGGGCTTTGCCTTGTATCTAAAACGATCTGCCCGCTTGAAATTGCTTGGCACCCTTAAACAGCGTATTTTGGGATGAATTGGCGCGATGACGAAGCAGCAATGCCACTCGCATTGCAATGAGGAAGAACGACAAGGCGCACAAAAGCCGCATTTAAGGGCCGGTTCGTATTACTCCCGTCCGGTATCCGCCCGCAGGGGGGCAAACGGGATATATTCATTGTAACACGAAAATCACGTTTTTACAACTCCTATTTTACCCGTTCTTCGTTAAAATAAAGTTAAATTGACGATTTTTCCCGCGGAAATTTCGCAGGAGAGCGCTTTGCCCTCGTAAACGCCTTCCGTTTCGGGATACAGCAGGAAGGGATCCGTGCCCGCGCCCTTGGGCGGGGGAAACACGCCCACGAATTTGCCGAGATATTCCCCGATGCGCCCCGCCTGTTCGGAAAGGTCGGCGGAAAGGTAAGGGGAGAGATCGTCCCCCGCGAGCACGGCCTCCGCCAGCGCGTAGGGGAGAAGGGCGTTCGGCAGGGCGGCGCAGGCGCTTTTGTCCCGTTTGGTGAGTTCGGTCTTTTTGGGGCGGAAAGAAGTTCCGTCGTATTCCCACTGCGTGCGGCAGACGTGCGCGGCGGCGTCCGTATAGGCGTAAACGGTGGAAAAGCCGGTATCGAAGGAAAATTCGTCTGCGGCGGCGTCGAAAACCTTTCTGATCTTCGGCGCGGCGAGCAGGCAGATCAGCCGCTTTTTTTGGCTGTATAAATAGAAAAAACGGGCGCCGTCGCAGTAAAATTCCCCGGCGTCCTCTATTTTTTCGTCCAAAGACAGCACGAAATAGTCGTTTTCCGTTTCCGCGGAGAATTTCCAGCACCCGTCGGAATAGGCGGTGAGCACCGCGCCGTTCAGCCGCCGCTGAAAGAGCATGCAAAAGGGCCGGCGCGCGGGCGCCGCAGAAAGGGAGAGAAAATTGCCCGCAGAGGTGCGCACCTTCACAGCGCCCGCGTCGGCGCGGCGGAAAAAGGATTCCGTGGGGAGAAAACACCGCGCGGGGGAAAGATCGAGGGGCAGCACTTCCAAAACTGTGTTCTCCTCTCCCGAAAAGGTGCAGGCGTTTACGTTTTTTGCGATACATTTCCCGTCCGCGCGCAGGGCGAAGGGAAAATCGGCAAGGATATAGACTGTCATAAATTATTTAAATATACGTATAAACGGCGGTTTTTATGTCAATGATTAAAACAAAAACGGAGGAACGAAAAGATGGATAAAATTTACGGTTTCAAACAAAAGGACGTGGAAAAGCTCATCGACTATCTCGGCAGGAAAAACGGGCAGCCGCTTTCCCGCGTGTTCGAGGAATACGCGAAGGATTCGGGCAAGAGCAAGGGAACGGTGCGCAATATGTATTACGCCCTCGCCAAGCGCAGCCGCGAGGACGAGGCGTTCGCCGCGCGTTTTCTCGGCGGCAAGCCCATCGCGGTGCAGACCGTTTCCCCCTTCGGGGAGGACGAGGAGCGGCGGCTGGTGAAGGAGATCGTTGCGGGGAGAAAGGAGGGCAAATCCGCGCGGCGGGTCATCAACGAACTCGCGGGGGGCGACGCGAAAAAGGCGCTCCGTTTTCAGAACAAATACAGGAACGTACTCAAAAACAAGCAGGGGCTTTTGGGGGAGGTTTCCGCAGAACTCCGCGCGGAGGGGGCGCCCGCAGAGAGCATCGGCATGAAGAGCCATACGCGTATGATCTCGGACGTAATGCTCCGCCGCCTGCAGAACGAAATCAACGCCCTGATGGAACGCGTAACCGCCAAACTCAAGCGGGAAAACGCCTTTCTCCGCAGCCGTCTGGGCGAGCTGGAAGTGGAAAACATCCGCCTCAAAAATATCCTTTACGGGGGCGACGGCGGGAAAAAAGCGGAAAAATTCTTTTCTTCGGAAGAAAAGGAAAAAATGCTCCATTAACTGCCGAGAAACTTGATTCATTTTCCGAAATGTAGTATAATAAACACGTATTTTTTTAAAAGCGAGGAAAGGAAAATGAAGATTTTCGAAAAATGCGAGCGGCTCAGAAATGTGGAGGACGCCAAGGGGAAGGGGATATACCCGTATTTTCACGTGCTCAACACCAGGCAGGATACCGAGGTGAAAATGGAGGGGAAACCCATCTTAATGCTCGGGAGCAACAACTATCTGGGCCTGACTTCGGACGAGCGCGTGATCGCCGCGGGCGTGGAGGCCATGGAAAAATACGGCACGGGCTGTTCGGGCAGCCGCTTTTTAAACGGCACGCTGGAAGCCCACGTCGCCCTCGAACGGGAACTTGCGGATTTTTTACGGAAAGAGGACGCCGTTACCTTTTCCACGGGGTTCCAGTCCAACCTCGGCATCGTTTCCGCGGTGGCGGGCAGAACGGACGTTATTTTATGCGACAAGGAAAACCACGCCAGCATTTACGACGGCTGCCGCCTTTCCTTCGCGAAGATGGTGCGCTATAACCATTCGGATATGGAAGATCTCGAAAACAAGCTCAAAGCGATAGATCCCGCGGTGAGCGGCGCGCTCATCGTAACGGACGGCGTGTTCAGTATGAGCGGGGAGATCTGCAAACTGCCCGAAATCGTCGCGCTCGCGAAGAAATACGGCGCGGGCGTGATGGTGGACGACGCGCACGGGCTGGGCGTGCTCGGCGAAGGCGGCAGGGGCACGGCCTCGCATTTCGGGCTGGAGGACGAGGTGGATATCTATATGGGCACCTTTTCCAAATCTCTCGCGTCGCTCGGCGGATATATGGCGGCGAACAGGAAGATCTGCGAATACGTGCGGCACACTTCCCGCCCGTTCATTTTCAGCGCGAGCATGACGCCCGCGTCCGTGGCGTGCGCCCGCGCCTCCCTCGCCGTGCTCAAAGCCGAGCCCGAGCGGGTGGAACGGTTGGCGGAAGTTTCCGAGTATATGCGGGGAGAACTGAAAAAGAGAGGGGTGAAGATCGTGGAGAGCGCCACGCCCATCATCCCCGTCTATACATATGAGGACGAAACGACCTTCCGCGCCTGCAAAATGCTTTTCGAGCGGGGCGTGTACGTCAATCCCGTCGTCAGCCCCGCCACGCCCGTGGGGCAGAGCCTGCTGCGCACGAGCTACACCGCAACGCACACCTTCGCGCAGCTCGGAGAGGCTGCCGAAAAGATCCGCTGCGTGCTCGGCGAACTCGGCGTGATGTGAACGCCCTTTTGCGGGCGGCGCCTGCAAAAAAAAGCGCGGTTTACCGCTGTTTCCATAGGGAATTTTTCGGTAAGTCGCATGTTCAGAGTTAGGCGTGGCGTGAAGCCACGCCTTTTCTCTTACTGTTTGTTGGTTTTAGCCATCTTCGCCAGAGAGTTCGTCTCCCCATATCGGTCGGTCGATTGCTCCGACGAAATTGTAAAAGATTTCTACCGTTTGTCTGTAATGTCCGTCGACTTTCGTCTTTTCGTGAACAACGACCTTTTCGATGAATGCGCGCAGTATTTCGGGCGTGAGTTCTTCAAAACTGTTATACTTGTAAATAAGCATCATAAAATCGAGAATTTTATCGTCGTCTTCTTTCGCTTTCGCAATTTCCGACTTCAACGTTTTAACCCGTTCTTTCAAATCTGCTTGCTCGGTTTCGTATGTGTCGCTCATTTTTAAGTATCGCTCTTCGGAAATTTTACCTTCGACTTTATCTTCGTAAAGGCTTTCGATGATTTTATCCAGCCTTTCGATTCGCTCTTCCGATGTTTTTATTTCCTTTGAATACTCTTTCAGTTCTTTTTCCGTTCTTGTCGCGGCGTTTTTTCGTAACGTCTGCAAAAACATTTCTCTTTGCTGTTGCGCAAAATAAATTGTTCGTCGCAAATCGTCCTGAATTAGAATAGTCAACACTTCGACCGTTATCTGATGAGAAGTGCAATATTTTTTCTTCTTTTTACGATAAGTCGAACAGTTGAAGTATTCTTTTTGTTTCATCGTCGTGCAACGGCAAAGATACATTTTCTGTCCGCAATCGGCACAGTAAATCAGTCCTGAAAGAGGACTCATTTCGCCCATATCGGTAGGTCTGCGTTTTGCCTGACGAATTTTCTGAACGGTTTCAAAAGTCTGCTTGTCGATGATTGCTTCCTGCGTGTTTTCAAAGATTGCCCAGTCTTCTTTCGGCAAGTTAATGCGTTTTTTCGACTTGTACGACTTCGTATACGACTTGAAATTGACGGTGCATCCCGTATATTCCAAATTTTCAAGAATATCCGCGACACTTCTTGGATTCCAAACTTCCGAATCTTCTCTGACTTTTAATGCCGTCGGCAGTCCGTTTTTATGAAGATAAACGACAGGAGTGTCTACGCCTCTTTCGGTAAGTATTCTTGCAATCTGCGTCGGACCAAAGCCCTGAACGCACAACTTGAAAATTTCTCTTACGATTTCAGCACCCTTTTCGTCTATAATCCATTTTTCCTTGTTTTCGGGATCTTTCTTATATCCGAGCGGTGGAATACTTGCAAGATGTTTTCCTGCGTTGCCTTTGGCTTTGAAAACCGCTTTGATTTTCTTACTGCAGTCCTTCGCGTACATCTCGTTCAGAATGTTCTTGAACGGGGTAATATCGTCATCGGGATTTTTCTCGCTGTCCACTTGGTCGTAAATGGCGATAAATCTTACGTCGGCTTCGGCAAGATAATATTTCGTGTAATATCCCACAAGAATATGATCTCTTCCGAAACGGGACATATCTTTTACGATTACAGTAGAAATTTTGCCGTCTTCAACGTCGGACATCATCCGTTTGAAATCAGGTCTTTCAAAGTTACTTCCCGAAAATCCGTCGTCAACGTAAAACCTTACGTTCCGCAAATGATTTTCATCCGCATACTTTTGCAGTAACATTTTTTGATTGCGGATACTGTTGCTGTCGCCGTCTAAATCGTCGTCGCAGGAAAGTCTGCAGTAGCAGGCTGTCCATTGTTCTTCTGTGCTTTTTGTCTTTCTATTTTTAATTGTCGGTTGCAAATTCATTGTTTATTACCTCCCGAATTGCAACTTTCAAACGATAACCGATCCGTGATACGAACGGCAGGTTTTAACGCCTCGTCTATATTCCGTTCTATCAGCGTTTTCGTAATATCGAACGCCGTAACGCCGACGTTCTGTTTTTCGTGGGCAATAACGGTATAAACCGTATTACCGAGAACTCTTTCGCGGGTTCGCGTATATTCTCCGTTTGGCTCCTTTTTATAGACAGTGAATATGCTTGCCGTAGGTTTGTTGTTTTGATTTATGTTTTTAGCCGTGTTTTCCGTAAATATAATCTCCTTATCAATGATTTATTTACGCAAAACGGCAGGAAGGACGGCTTATAATTTGCCGTCTTTTTTCATATTTTTCAAGGCTTCATAGCCTTCTTTTATCAACCGAACTTTCGTTATTCCGTTTTCTTCGAGAAAAGCGTTTATCTCGTCATATAAGGCTCTCGGTATCATCGTTCCGAAATTGCCGCTCGCTTGCTTTCTCTTTTCCTTATTCTTTTCTTCATACTTCCTGCGCGTTTTACGCACGGGAGTATCTTCTTTCCGTTCCATTAAGTTAAACCTCCGAAAATATAAAATCGTATTGATACATATTATAACAATTTTATATTTTGAAGTCAAGCTCATTTTATGAACGGGCAGAAAATATCCCTTTATTTCTTATAATTGTCGTTATTATTGAGTTTTTCTTGCTTTTTGCGTTCTTCTTCGATTTCCGCTTCTATTTGCTGTAATCGCGGGACTTGCCGAACGATGTCGGGCGTGAAGAGCGAAAGAACGGAATCGAAAAAGTTATT
>CALVZR010000202.1 GCA_944372565.1 uncultured Clostridia bacterium
ATCCGCAGGGGGCGCTTGCCGCAAAAAAAAGCCTGCCGGCCGCGGAACGGGCGCCGCCGTTTCATGCGGGTCGCAAAAAATGCATGCACATATGAACGTTCGCCCGGACAGGGGGCGGAGCGCGCCGTTTTGCCGCGGCGGCGGTCGCCCGCCGCCGCGGCAAACGCCCTCGGCGGCAAATCGAAAAAGTTAATAATTTAACATTTTTATATTTTTACGCGGACGGCAATTTTGCTCTTCAAAAAATAAAATAAAAATGCGAAAAAATAACACAAACCATATAGTTTTATAAACAGAAAAAAGAAAATAAAGAAAACAAAACAGTTTATTTTGGGAAAAAGGGGAGAAAAAAACTCCCTTTTTTTCGTTTTTATCTCTCGGTAAAAAATGCGCGTTTCCTTGAAAAAACCTTGAAAAATAATTGAAAAAACATTGAATCGGCAAAAAGTTGCCCGAAGGGGAAATTTTTTTCGTCAATATGCGGATACTAAGCGCAAAAGGGCGGAAAAGGGACAAATCCGCAAATTTTTCAAAGCGTGTTTTTTTGACTGATTTCCTTGCGATTTCGGCTTTTTAAAATAGTCGGCAAAATAAAAAATTGGCGAAAAATTCAATGTTTTTACCGATTCTTTATGTTATAAAATCGCATATTTATGTTATCGGGAAACAAGAAAACGCCGATTTTTTATGCGATACTGTTATGGTAGGAGGAGTATAACTCAAAATGGTGGAACCGATCAAGATACGCAGAGAGAGATTTGAATTAAGCAAGCAGGTTTACCGTTCGGAGGTTCTGAAATTCGACGGCGTGAACGGCAGGGACGTTTATAATTGTTCCGTCCCGTTCGATTTTGAAGGCAAAAGGTACATTTTCGGCCGCGTGGAAAAGAGAGAGGAGTGGGCAAACTCCGTAACGCTGCTTTTCTGCCGCGACGAAAAGAGCGGCGTGTGGAAGAAGGTGGATGCCTTCGACGCGCTCCCTCTGGAAGACCCTTTCGTGAGCGTGATCCGCGGCGAGTATATCGTGGGCGGCACGCACGTCATCTACGAGGCGGGCAGGCTGGCGGACTATTCGACTTATTTTTATAAGGGAAAGAGTCCCTTTTCGCTCCGTTTGTTCAGCGTGGGGCCGAGCAACATGAAGGATATCCGCCTGTTCGAGATCCCCGACGGGCGCGTCGGCGTGTTTTCCCGTCCGCGCGGCGAGCACGTGCGCGAGCAGTTCGGCAGCGAGTCCATCGTTGGGTTCACGGTACTCGATTCTCTGGAACAGCTCACGCCCGAGCGCATCGAAAACGCGCGCTATATCCACGGAATGTTCGGTAAGGACGAATGGGGCGGCGTGAACCAGGCGTTTTATCTGAAAGACAACCTCGTGGGGGCGATCGGGCACCAGTGTTACAGCGATCCGCGCGACGGGGTGGATTATCAGGTATATGTGAATATGGCTTACGTCATCGATATGTCTACGTTTGAGGTCGTGCACAAGGAAGTGATCGGCACTTCCAACTGCTATCCGGATACGCCCGCCAAGCTGAAAGCGCTTGCGGACTGCGCGTTCACCTCGGGAATAGAGCTGTCGGAGGACGGGAAAGCCCGTTTGTACAGCGGGTTGCGCGACTGCTGCGAGGGAATGACGGTCATCAACGACCCCTTCCGCGCCATCGTTTAACGCAATTTAATGTATTTTAAATCCCCGTAATTATTATTTTTTATCGATTCGGGGAGGAAAACGGAATAAGCGGCTCTTTTCGCTTTTTAACTAAAAAGCGAAACATACATTTTCAGAAAAAACACGCGCGCCCGACGGCGCGCGGATGAAGAAGGAGGCAAACGATATGAAAAAATTCTTATGCGCGGCACTTTGCCTGGTGCTCGCCTGCGGTTCTTTCGCCGGATGCAACCGCGACAGCGACGCCGAGGCGATAGACCCCAACAGAACGCAGATCTACGTCGGCGTTTACGACGGCGGTCTGGGTACGGACTGGATCAACGCCGCGGACGATGCTTTCGAGGCGAAGTATCCGCAGTATCAGGTCATCGTGGACCCGAGCAAAGCGCAGTACGACGGGCAGACGCTGTACGATAATTACAGCTCTTACCGCCAGGACATCTTCTTTATAGACTACATCGACGATTCGCTTTACCGCCAGTTCGTCAATTCGGGCTATCTGCTCGATATCGGCGAGGCGATGACCGAACCCCTTACCGAATTCAGAGAGGAGGAAAGCGTTTACGACAAGATCACGCCGTTTTTGAAGGATTATTATAAATCCGAAGACGATACGATGTATGCGCTTCCCTGGTATCAGGCGAGTTATCAGATCATCTACGACAAGGAGCTTTTCGAAGAAAGGCTTCTGTATGTCGCTCCCGACGGCAGATGGAACGACGGCAGCAACAAATCCGTGGGACAGGACGGCGTTGCGGGAACGTACGACGACGGGCTGCCCGAAACGATGTCCGACTTCTTCCGTCTGATGGACAAAATGCTCGACAGCGGCATCATTCCCATGACGTGGACGGGCGAAGAAGATTATTACTTCACGTCCATGCTGCTCAACCTCTTTGCGAAATACGAAGGGTATAACGATTTCACTTTGAATTTCACGCTCGAAGGAACGGATTCCGACCTCGGCGAGGTGCATCTTGCCGATGCTTACCGCCTCCGCAACAGGCAGAGCGGCAAGCGCTATGCCCTGGAATTTGCCGAAAGGCTGATCAGGGAAAAAGGCGGCACGGCGGGTCAGCTCAACTATTATTCCAGCCAGACTTTCGGGCTCGCGCAGGACAACGTGGCGGCGCAGAACGAATTCCTTTACAGCATCAAGAGCACGAACGGCAACCCCATCGGCATGCTGGTGGAGGGTACCTGGTGGGAAAAGGAAGCCCGCAGCACGTTCGACACGATGGCGCAGAAATACGGCGACGAATATGCTTACGGCACCCGCGAATTCGGCGTGATGCCCCTGCCGATCGCAGATGATCAGACGTTTACCAAAAACACGGTGGCGTGCGTTTCCGGCCGTTCGATGGTTTTCGTGAACAGCAACGTGAAAAACAAGACGGCGAACGCGGCGAACACGAGCGTGGAAGAGGGCGCGATGCTGTTTTTGCAGTTCCTGCACACCGACGACGTGCTGAGCGAAACGACGGCGCTTTCCAACACGCCCCGTCCGTATGATTGCGAAATGAACGACGACGACCTCGCCGCGATGACCCCCTACGGGCGCGAATACGTGGAATACTGCGAGAGTTCGGATCTCGTGTTCGATAATATCCCGCTCCACGATTTCCTCGAATCGGAGGGCGCCGAATATATCGGATATATGCGCCAGTTCCGTTCCGTGATCAACGGCGTGGAGTTCATCGGTCCCGCGCGGCAGTTCCGCACCAATTCCTCGGTGACGGTGGAAAGCTGGCTGACGGGCATGGCGCTCGATGAGTCCGAATGGACGGAGAACGTAGAGGCTTATCTGGAAAGAGTGGGCGCGTGATCTTTACGGCGCACCTTAGCGGACCGCACGCCCGGAAACGGCGTGCGGTCCGAACCCGCTCTTGATTTTTACAGGGGAGACAAAACATGAAACAGCTTTATTCTCCGACGGGAAGACCGCTGCAGCACAGGACGATTTTCAATAACGGCGCGCGTCGGCGGGAATTTTACTTCTACGTCGGTCTGATCGCGCTGCCGCTCATCCAGTTCGTGCTGATGTATATCTGCGTGAACTTCCGCTCCGTGCTGTTCGTATTTCAGGAATACGACCAGGCGAGTTCGTCTTACGTGTTCAGCTGGGGCAGCGCCATCACCAATCTCGTGGACGTGTTCACGCGGTTTTCCACCGCGCCCGAACTGCTGATCAGCTGGAAAAATTCCGTTTTATACTATGTTTTACAACTCGTCATCATCACGCCGCTTTCGGTGCTCACGTCGTTTTTCATCTATAAAAAACTGCCGCTCGCGGGGTATTTCCGCATCGTGCTGTACCTGCCGAACATCGTTGCGGGCATGGCAACCGTGCTCGGCTATAAGTACATCGTCGAATTCGGCCTTCCCGCCCTGTTCCCGAACTCTTCTCTGATTCAGGACGGATCGCTCTTCTTCAATCCTTCCGCAGCTTACGGCACGCTGGTGTTTTACAGCCTGTGGACGGGGCTGGGCGGCACGCTCATCATGATCAAGGACGTGATGAGCCGCACGAGTCTCGAACTCATCGAGGCTTCCCGCATGGACGGCGTGAACTTTTTGCAGGAACTTTGGCACATCGTGATGCCCGTGGTGTATCCCGTGCTCACCATCACGCTCTACACGGGCGTGGTAACGGTGTTTACGGGCGGGCCTCCGGTTTATATGTTCTACGGATCGGAAGCGTTTTCGTCGAATATTTATACCATTCAGTACTACCTGTTCACGCTGGTCGTCGGCTCCACGGCGAGCGACGCGTATTATCCCTTTGCCGCCACGAGCGGTCTGCTGCTCACGCTCATCGCGGCGCCCATCGTGTTCGTGCTGAAATATCTTTTCGAAAAGTACGACCCCAACGAGGACAACCCGAAACTCGAAAAGAGAAGGAGGAAAAAATATGGCTTGGCTTAAACCGTTCGGCAAAAAAACGCCCGCCCGCGGCGGCGCGGCGGCGCTCGAAAACGATGCCGCCATGGAACGCGACCCGTTTGCCGAAGAAACGCCCGAAGAGCGCAAGATGCGCAGCCGCAAAAAGCGCACTTCGGATACCGTGGCAGGCGTGCTGACGTGGATCGTGTGGGCGTTTATCTTTCTTTATTCGCTCACGCTCATTTTCCTCTACGGCTGGATCTTAATGACGGCGTTCAAAACGCAGTTCGCCTGGCTGGAAAATTCCTTCGGCTGGCCTGCGGAATGGACGTTCGATAACTTCGCGTTGGCGTTTCGGGAGATGAAAGTACTTGTATTTTCGGGGAACGAACAAAAGGATGTGTTTCTCGAAGTCCTGCTTTTGAACTCCTTTATCTACCTCGTCGGGTGCGGACTGGTTGCGACCATCGCGCCCTGCATCATGGCGTATGCGACCTCGAAGTTCAATTTCGCGTTCAACAAGGTGATCGACGGCATCGTGATCGTCACGATGATTTTGCCCATCATCGGCGCGCTGCCTTCGGAGATCGCCATGGCGAAAACGCTCGGCTTTTACGGCACGTTCTGGGGAATGTTCTTCATGAAGTTCACCTTTCTCGGCGCCAACTACCTGTATTTCAAATCGGCATTCCGCGGCGTGCCGGACGACTATGCGGAGGCGGCGAGGATAGACGGCGCGTCGCAGTTCCGCGTGATGCTGCAAATCATGATGCCCATGGTCTCCAACATTTTCTTCCTGATCCTGCTTTTGCAGATGATCGGGTTCTGGGGAGACTGGCAGACCCCGATGATCTATTTGCCGGAATACCCCACGGTGGCTTACTCGCTGTATAACATTCAGTTTTCAACAGAGCCGCCCCTCAACTCTAAACCGGTGCAGATGGCGGCGTGCGTTCTGGCAAGCCTGCCCACGCTGGTGGTGTTCGTACTGTTCAAAAATAAAATCATGGGAGGACTGGCGTTCGGCGGCCTGAAAGGCTGAAAACGCCGAGGAGATGAGTATGAAAAAAATTCTGAACTGGATTTTTGCCGGCGCGCTCGCCGTGAGCCTTACCGGGCTTGCGGTGACCGCCATCCCCGCGCGGGGCGAACCTACGGCAACGAGTTCGCTGATCGCCGCGGAAGAGGGCGTGAACGTTACGCCCGCGAGCGGCGCCGCGAACGCCTATACGGGCGAAATCCGCACGGGGCTTTTGATCGAAAGTTCGGCGTCGGGCGCAGGATTTACGTTCAACGACGAGTTTTCCGGCACGTTTGAAACGGATTTCCGTGTCTTTACGGACGAAACCTATGAAGAAGGCTCGTATTCCGGCGCGAATTTTCTGCCGACGTACGGCGTGACCGAACTGACCTTCACCTTCACCGACGCGGCGGACGCGGACAACACCTTCGACGTGGTGTTTGAAAACGATTCCGATCTCCGCGCGCTGCCGCAGGTTTACGTGCGGACGGGCGGACAGAGCGCGGGCATTTACTACCGCGCCCGCATGCAGTGGAATAACAGCGCGGATTCGGACTACGGCGACGGGTATCACTACTACGGGGAATACAACATCGCCAACAACGAAACCAAACTCGCCAACGGCGACGGCATGTACACCTATATCTTGGACAGCACGTTCGCCAACCTCGCGTGGTATAAAGACGAACTCGTAAAAGAGAGCGATTCCGTGCTCTTCGGGTTCGACGCGCAGGACATGAGCGTTTACGTGCGCAGCCGCGACGCGAAGATCACCGTATGGGATTTTTCCGAACTCTTTAACGACGGCGCGACCATCGGCGCCACGCTTTCGGGTTTTGAAAACTATACCGTTTCCGTCCGCTTTACGGGCGTAAACGAGGCGGAAGGCGCGAAGATGGCCATCTATTCCCTGTGCGGGGAGGATTTAAGCGGCGCGGAATTCGCGGGGACGGGAGCGCCCGCGGTCAAGGCGGAAGCGCCCGCGTATCTTTTGCTCAACGAATCCGCTGCCGTTCCCAGACCGTATGCGTTCGACCTCGCGGATAAAACGATCGCCGCGGAAAACGTTTCCGTTTCCGTGACCGGTCCTTCGGGAGAGGTAGCCGTTTCGGGGCTGACCGACGGCAAATACGCCGACGGCGCGAGTTTCACGCCCACGGAGGCGGGCGAATACACGGTGACTTATTCCGTGACAGATTCGAACAACGTGAGCGGATCCGCATCCTTCAAGGTGAACGCGTATCTTTCCCTGCCGCAGACCGATTTCGACTTCGATTTCGACTTTACGGACCTCACGGTGGGCGCGGGCAACACGCTGACCTTTGAAATGCCCTCCGTTTCCAACAGCCTTATTTCCGTGAGCGTAAACGCCGCCCTGTATCAGGGCGAAACGCTCGTGGAGGAATTCGAGGACGACAGTTTCTCCTACACCTTCGCGGCGGCGGGAGAATACACCTTGACTTATACCGTTCCCCAAACGGGGGAAACGCGCTCCGCGAAGATCACGGTGAGCGAAAGCGAGCCGCTGTTCACGTTTGCGGACACGCAGGCTTCCTATTATAACGTAGGCGACGCGGTGGAGATCGTCTCCGCGACGGCGGCGCTCAACGGAACGAGCGCGGCGTGCTCTTCCGTGGTGGAATTCCCCGACGGAACGAGATATACGAACGATTACTTCATCGCCACGCAGGCGGGCGTTTACCGCATCGTCTATTCCGCGACGATCGGCGGCGTGATCTATCAGACCGAACGCTCCTTTGTTGCGGCGATGAACGCCTCTTCGATGTTTGAAGTCATTTCCAACGCGGAAATCGAAACGGGCGCCGCGTCCAACTATGCGGACGACGCTTTCGGCGTGAAAGTGACCACGAGCGGCACGGGCAGCATCCGCTATTCCCTGCCCGTCAACTTCGAAAATAAAACGCGGGACGACGTGTTCCTCGAATTCTA
>CALVZR010000203.1 GCA_944372565.1 uncultured Clostridia bacterium
CTGAACAGTTTTCTCTCGGCGGATATCTTCGCGTACGAAACGGACAACATCCATTCTGCGGTGAGCGTGCTCGTGGTGCGCGGCGGCAGAATGTCGGGCGGGCGGAATTTCGCGGTGACGGACGCGGCGTTTTCCGCGGGCGAGGCGCTTTCGGAATTTCTCGCGCGCTATTACAAGGAAGGGGCGGAGGTCCCTTCGGAGATCATCCTTTCCGCAGAGACGGACGCCGCCCTCACGGAAAATTACCTCAAAGAAAAATTCGGCGTGAACGCGAGCGTGCTCTGTCCCAAACAGGGCGTAAGGAAACAGCTCGCGGATATGGCGAAACTCAACGCGCAGGAATACCTTTCCCGCAATATCGAAAAGATACGGCACAAAGAGGATATGACCGTGGCGGCGTGCAGACGGCTGCAGGAAGTGCTTTCGCTCTCCCGCTACCCGCGGCGTATGGAATGTTACGACATTTCGCACATCAGCGGGGTGGACAAGGTGGGCTCCATGACGGTGTTCATCGACGGCGCGGCGGATAAATCGGAATACCGCCGTTTCAAAATCCGCACGGTGGAGGGCAACAACGATTTCGCCTGCCTCAAAGAAGTTCTGAAAAGGCGGCTTTCCAAGCTGGGCACGGAGGAGGAAGAGCGGTTCCCCAAACCCGACCTCATCATCATCGACGGCGGCAAGGGCCAGCTTTCTTCCGTGAAGGAGATCTTCGACGAGCTGGGGGTGAAAGATATCGATCTCATTTCCCTCGCCAAGCGGGAAGAGGAGATCTTCACCCCCGCTTCCCGCGAGCCCGTCGTGCTGGAAAAGAGCGATTACTGCCTGCGTATGCTGCAGCGCATCCGCGACGAGGCGCACCGCTTCGCCATCACCTTCAACCGCGATCTGCGGCAGAAAAGAACGCTTTCCTCCCTGTTGCGGGAGATCCCCGGCGTGGGCAAAGCGCGGCAGCAGGCGCTTATGGAAAAGTTCAAAGATATTTCGGGCATTTTGGCGGCGAGCGCGGAGGAGCTGCAGAGCGTGGAAGGCATCGGCGCCGCGCGCGCGAGAGAGATATGGGATTATCTGCACAAAAGCATAGAGGAGAAAGAAACAGATGAAATTTAAAATGGTCGTGGCGGATTTCGACTGGACGCTGGGCTGCGCGCCGGGCGTCATCGAGCAGAGTACGATAGAGGCGATCCGCAGATACGAGGAAAAAGGCGGCATTTTCACGGTGTGCACGGGGCGGCTGTATTCCTCCATCTCGCAGATCCTGCGAAAATACGGGCTGCACGGCAAGGTCATCGCCTGCCAGGGGGCGATCATCGCCGATATCGACACGGGCGAACGGCTCTATACCGACGGCATAGATTCCGCCCTCGCGGCCAAGGCCGTGCGCAAACTCAGGGAGGACGGGCACACCGTGCTCCTCGATTACGACGACAGGCTGTGCTTTTCGTCCCGCACGCCCTATACGGACGCATACGAACGTCTGACGGGGCTGCAGGGATATGTGCGGGAGGATCTCGCGGGATTTATCGAGGAAGGGCGCGTCGTCGTGCAGAAGATTATGGTGATGTGCGAAACCGAACGCATCGCGGGCATATTGAAAACTTATAACGATTATTTCGGCGGGAAACTCCTCGTGAACAGCGGTTCGAAGAATCTGGTGGAAATCGTCAATCCCGCGTGCAGCAAGGGCGTTTCCACTTTGTTCCTGGCGAAAAAATACGGCGTGAAACCCGAAGAGGTGCTCGCGGTGGGGGATTCCACCAACGATCTTTCCCTCACGGAAAAGGGATTTTACAGCGTTGCGGTGGGCGACGGCAGCGACGCGCTCAAAGCCGCGGCAAACGAAATCACCGTGCCTTTTGCCGAAAAGCCCGTGGAGACCCTGCTCAAAAAGTATTGCCTTTAAAAATCAATGTTCTTTCAAGAATAGGGGAATATACTCGTCCGAAACGAGGGCGGAGCCGCGGCGTTTTGTACATACCGCGCCCGAAAGGGGGCGGCGCGCTCCGCAAAGCAAGGGAGGGAGTGAAATGGAAGAAGAAAAAACAAATATCGAGGTTACGGGAACGGAAGCGAATGCGGAACTGCCGATGATCGCGCTCCGCGGCAAGGTGCTCTTCCCCAAAACCTTCGTCAATTTCGACGTGGGCAGGCAGATGTCCCTGCAGGCGGCGGCGAGCGCGATGGAAAACCATACGAACGTATTCATCGCCGCGCAGAAAAACGCGCTGGTGGATATGCCGCGCAAAAACGACATCTATAAAACCGGGGTGGTGGCGCGCATCGCGCAGATCATCAAACTGCCGGGGGGCAATCAGAAGATCAGCGTGGAAACGCTGTACCGCGCCCGCGCGGAGAGCGTGCGCTTTGCGGACAATATGTTCCGCGCCGAGGCGGTGCGGGAGGACTATCTGCCCGCCGACGCCATAGAGACCGAGGCGTATTTCCGTATGGCGAAACAGTCTGTGGTGGAATACACGCTTTTCGACAAGCAGGTGGCGAAGGACGTGCTCGTGCGGCTGGCGGAGATCGCCGACCCCAACGAATTTATCGACAACGTGCTTTCCGTTCTCTTTTTCAAAGAGGACAAGTGCCAGGCGATCCTGGACGAGAGCGACACGGTAAAGCGGCTTTCGGCGTTTTGCAAACTGCTCGCGAGCGAACTGGAAATTTCCAAAATCGAGCGCAAGATCAGCGCCACGGTGCGCAGGAGCATAGACAAGAATCAGAAGGAATATTATCTCCGCGAACAGCTGAAAGCCATCCACAGCGAACTCGGCGACGACGAGGACGAAAAAAAGACCCTCGAAAAGGAGATCCGCGACAAGAACCTGCCGGAAGAGGCGGAAAAGAAGGCGCTCAAAGAACTGGCGCGGCTGGATAAGATCAACCCTTCCAGCCCCGATTATTCCATCATCTTGAATTATCTGGACTGGATCCGCGAACTCCCGTTCGGCGTTTACACGCAGGATACCGAGAGCCTCGCGGAGGCGAAAGCCGTGCTCGACGGCGATCATTTCGGGCTGGAAAACGTGAAGGAGCGCATCGTGGAATACCTCGCGGTGCTGCACCTCACCAAAAAGATCAAGGGGCCCATTCTCTGTTTCGTGGGGCCTCCGGGCGTGGGCAAAACGTCCATCGCGAAATCGGTGGCGCGCGCCCTCGGGCGCAAATTCGTGCGTATGAGCCTGGGCGGCGTGCGCGACGAGGCGGAGATCCGCGGGCACAGGCGCACCTACGTCGGCGCGATGCCCGGCAGGATCATCACCGGGCTCAGGCAGGCGGGTTCTTCCAATCCCGTGTTCCTGCTCGACGAGATCGATAAACTTTCGAGCGATATCCACGGCGACCCCGCGAGCGCCCTTTTGGAGGTGCTCGACCCCGAACAGAACTACGCTTTCCGCGACAGGTATCTCGAGGTGCCTTACGATCTTTCCAAAATCATCTTCATCACGACGGCGAACTCGCTCGAAACCATTCCCTATCCGCTGCTGGACAGGATGGAGGTCATCGAGATCAACGGCTACACCGAAGAGGAAAAGGTGGAGATCGCCAAGCGCTACCTCGCGCCCAAGCAGATCGCGGAAAACGGGCTCACCGCGGAGAACATCGCCTTCACGGAGAACGGCATCCGCGAAATCATCCGCGGCTACACGATGGAGGCGGGCGTGCGCAATCTCGAAAGGGAGATCGGCACGGTGTGCCGCAAAGCCGCCATCCGCGTGGCGGAGGGCAGGCGCAAAAACAAACTGCTCGTCACCGAAAAGAAGGCGGGGGAATTCCTCGGCGTGCGCAAGTTCGTGAAGGATAAACCCATCGAAAAGGACGAAGTCGGCTCGGCGACCGGGCTGGCGTGGACGGCGGTCGGCGGCACCACGCTCATCATCGAAGTCAGCCTCATGCGGGGCAAGGGCGAAATCCTGCTCACGGGAAAACTGGGCGACGTGATGAAGGAATCCGCGCGGGCGGGCATCAGCTACATCCGCTCGAACGCCGCGAAATACGGCATAGACCCCGAAGCGTTCGACAATACGGATATCCACATCCACGTGCCCGAAGGCGCCACGCCCAAAGACGGGCCGAGCGCGGGTATCACCATGGCCACCGCCATCCTTTCGGCGTTCACGGGCAGACCGGTGAGAAAGGACGTGGCGATGACGGGGGAGATCACCCTGCGCGGCAAGGTGCTGCCCATCGGCGGGCTGAAAGAAAAGGCGCTTGCGGCGCACCGCGTGGGCATAAACAACATCGTCATCCCCAAGGGGAACGAAAAAGACCTCGAAGAAATTCCCAAGGAGATCCGCGGGAAGATCAACTTCATCCCCGTTTCGGAGGTGGACGAGGTGTTCCGCACGGCGATCTCGGGGGAGAAGTGAGATGAAGATCGAAGCCTCCTATCTCACCTCCGCGGTTTCGCCGAAGGGCTTTTTACGCACGGACAAACCGATCATCGCGGTCGCGGGAAAATCCAACGTGGGCAAAAGCTCGTTCATCAACATGCTCGCGGGGCGCGCGAAACTGGCGCGCACCTCGAACACGCCCGGCAGGACGCGCATGGTCAATTATTTCGATTTCGGCCCCTTCGTGCTCGCCGACCTGCCCGGTTACGGGTTCGCCAAGGCGGGCAAGGCGGAGCGGGAGAAATGGGGGAAACTGATGGAGGCGTTTTTCGCCGAACAGGGCGTGGCGCACGTGTTTTCCCTCTTCGACATCCGCCACGCGCCCACAAAAGAAGATCTGCAGATGGTGAAATATCTGTATTTTTACGCCATCCCCTTCACCGCGGTGGCGACCAAGGCGGACAAGCTCGCCAAAACCCGCGTGAAGCCCCGCGCGGCGGAACTCGCCGCGCAGCTCGGCATCGCGGCGGGCGATCTCGTGGCGACCTCCGCCCAGACGGGCAGGGGAAAGGACGAGGCGCTCGAACGCGCCGAGCAGGCGGTGCAAGTCTTTTTTGAAAAAACGGAACAATAGCGAAAACCCCCGCCGCCGCGGCGCGGCAGACGGGGGAAAGAGAAAAAAACGAAGAAGTATCCGCAAGCAGGTATCGGCGCTATAAAAACGCCGATACCGTTTTATATATGCCGAGCGCGGCGAGAAGGAGGGGCGGGAATTTTTCCGCCCGCCGCGAACGGACGCCGGCGCGGGCGCAGACCGAACCGAATTGCAGCGCGTAGAAATGCGCCGTTGCCACGGTGAGGGGCACGTACAGCCCGCCGTAGCCCATCAGTCCGAGCGAGAGCGTGGCGGCGGCGCCGTCCATGCCCACGGCGATCCCCACGGCGACGGAGGTTTCAAAAATATTTCCGCCTTTGTCCGCGCCCGGTTCCGCGAAAAAGAAATTGTACAGCCCCACCGCGACGAGGATGAGCCCGCCCGCGCCCGCCACCCGTTCGGTGAGCGCGCCCGCGAGGGCGTTTCCCGCCAGGTGGGCGGCGAGGCACAGGAAAAACAGGGTGACGCACGCGCCGGGAACGGCGGCGGCCCTGCGACCGCCCAGGGCGAAACCGCAGAAGAATGCGTCTATGCTCACGGTGAGCGCGGTGATCGGCAAAAACAGCGTGTTCATATGTAAAAAAGTCGGGCGGTTTTTTCTGCCGACACCGCATTATATGCGCCGCGCGGGGGCGGGCGTTCGCCTTTTCTCCCGCCCCCGCGCGAAAAAATTTAAAAATGCGGGAAAGTAGTTTGACAAACTGCGATTTTTATATTAAAATAGATACGCTATACTACCTTGGGAAAGTATGGTTTATCAAGGTTACGGGAGCTGACATTTAATGAACATCGGCATAAATAAAAAAGTGCTATCTGTTTTCCTCGCGCTGATCGCCCTCTTCGCGTTCGGCGTGTTCGGCGCGAAGGCTTTCGCCGCCGAGGGCGACGACGCCGTTACCACCGACAACTATTTCACCGTGTATAACGGCGAGAGCGAAGTCGGCAGCGACGCGGAGTTCGACGGGAATCATCTCGTCGTCGCGCTCGAAGGGGGGCAGAGAGCGGAGTTCAAGCGGGATCTCGTTCTCAACGATTTTGAAATCGTTTTCGCCTTTGCGGGCAAAATAGATCTCATTTTCTCCTACGATTCCTATCTCGCGACGGGCAACCGCGCGGAGGAAGAAGGGGAAACGGTGTTCAACATGGAAATCGAAAACGCCGTTTCCATCGACGGCACGTCGGTTTCGGTGAACGGCGAAACGAAAACCGTTGCGGTTTCGGACAACCTCTATACCGTGCGCCTCGCCGTCGCCAACTCCGAGGAAAGCGGCTATTCCTTCGTCGTTACGGTGAACGGCGAAACGTTCGACATCAGCTCTTTTGCGGAACTCAAACCCAAAATGTTCGGCGGCAACGTGACGGGCTCGTTCTCCTTCGCCGCGGGCGAAGAGGCGGCGGGCGATCTCTCGGTGGATTCCATCGCGCAGAGCACTTCGGACGCGGAGATGAAACAGGATTTCGTGCTCGCCGAGGGCGCAACCGAAGTCGAGAACGCGAAACCCGTGGTTCTGCTCGGAGAAGATTTTTATAACAGCGAAACGGACGCCGCCGTCGTAAAGCGCGCCTACCGCAATATCGACATCGTTCCCGCGGGCTATTCCGTGGACGAAACGATTTCCGCCTCGTCTTTCGAGATCGCCGTGGCGGAAGAATTTGCAGACGATATCGCATTCAACAACGAATCTTCCACCAAAACGCTCCGCATCAAAACCGCGGATAAAAACGTGCAGTTCTCCGTGGTGCTGAACGCGGGCGAGGAAACGGAAGAAAGCTATACGTTTGAACTTTGCGGCACCGTGGACGAAACGGCTCCCGCCGTTACGGCAAACGCGGAGGCGATCGCCTCCTACGTGAAGGCGCTCTACGAGGCCACGCGCGCGACCTACGAAACCGAGGACGGGGAAGAGGAACACTATATCCGTATCGGTTCGGGCAACTATCTCGATCTGCCTTCCATGGAGTCGCTCGTGAAGGACGGCACCACGTCTTACGACGACCTCGATTATACCGTTTACTACCGCACGAGGACTTCGGACTGGTCGAGCACGACTTCCTTCCGCATTCCCGTGAACAGCGAGGGCAGATACGAATTCTACGTGCTCTTTGAAGACGAGGACGGCAACGCCATGGAGCAGGACGAAGTGGTGAAGGACGGCGATATCATCGAGGGCGTTCCCGTGTTCTTCGCCGCGGACGAGGCGATGGACGCCGCGGATATCGACGTGACCGGCGCTACGAACTACGTGTTCAGCTTTGAAGTATATGACGACGCGCCCATCGAGGTGCAGGCTCCCGAAGAGAGCGATATCGAGCTCGCCTATAAGGGCATCAGCTACACGGCGGCGGAGTTCACCGTGCTTGCGAACAACTATACCGAAGAATACACCCTCGAATACAGCGCGACGGAGAACGGGGAATACACCGTGATCCCGCCGCTTGACGAACTCGACGAGGAAGAGGATGAGGAAACTTACGATCAGTTTGCGAAATACGCTTACGACGGAACGCGCACCTTCACCCCCGCGGAAACGGGATATTACCGCCTCACGCTCACGGTGTACGGTTCGGCAAGCCCGAAAGACGGCAGCGCGTCCATCGTCATCAACGCGACGAGCACGCCGAGAAGGGTGGTTCCCAATGCGGACAACTGGTTTTTGAACAACATCTGGTCGCTGGTGTTCCTCACCATCGGCACGCTGGCGCTCATCGGGCTCATCGTGGTGCTCTGCATCAAACCCAAGGACGCCGAGGCTCCCGCCGCGGACAAGAAAAGTTCTTCCAAAAACGAGA
>CALVZR010000204.1 GCA_944372565.1 uncultured Clostridia bacterium
GTTCGTTATGATGAAAATGCTGATAAAACTTGATGAGGATCGCGTTAAATCCGACGGGAAATACGATCTTGCCGATATGTGGCGCAAGATCGATGAGCAGTTTGAAAACGGCTGCGCCAAAGAAGTACAGCCGGACGGAGCGGTGCTATACTCCGGCAAGGTCGATAAAGACTATTTTACTTGTATCTCGATAGCCTATATCCGATTGAGCAACAGAGAATGGTTTGCGCAATATTGCAGCAAATGGATATGGTATGATAATGACGATAATGAAAGCCTTCCTATGCAAGATATGGACGTGTTAGCAGAGGAACGAAAAGATAATATTTTGTTTGCTCGATAAATGGAACGTAAAATTAGAAAAGCGATCAATTTTGATTTAGACACCGTGCAAACGCGTGCGGAAAACGGATATGGTGAAAAGCAGGATAACGGTAAAGAAAAACGGTAAATTCGAGGGAGTGCGCAATGAAAAAAGTTAAAATTACGGTAATGAGAACGGCGTGTTACAAAGATTTGATGGAAAAATACGAAAATCCGATTTCGCACGCCTGCGATATGCGGGAAGGGCAGGTTTTTATCGCGAACGGTTGGAAAAGGCCGCAGGATTTTTGCGAAAGCGCCTGGGAAAGCATATCCGCTTTTGTAATGGCGCTCGCCCACGGCGGCGAGAATTTATACGACGGTTGGATGAAAAATAAAAAGTCCGCAATGATTTCCTGCAACGACGGGTTTCGCCCCGTAAGTTTTCTGCTGGAAACCCTGGATGCGGAAGCGGATTGAAAAACGAGAACGTTTCGGGCAAAAAAAGAGAAAAGATGTTGAAATCTTTTCTCTTTTTTTATTCGGTTGTGAATTGCCCGTACGCGCCCCGTTCGGGAGATGCGTTTATGATAAACGCATTCTACAAAGCTGAAAAGGCGCCGATCGCTTCCTGTACGTCGGCAAAGAATCTCGAAAGATGCCAGCCGTCCGCCACGGCGTGGTGGAGGTTCATCGAAAGGGGCAGCACGCTCCTGCCGTTTTCCGTTTCGAATTTTCCCCAGGTGATCACGGGGGCGAGATAGGTGCCGCCGTCGAACACGTGGATATCGAAACTTTTATATTTCACCCACGGCAGGCAGGAAACGTCGAACGTGTTCGGCGGCGGCGTAAAATCGAATGCGCGGAAATCTTTATATTTTTCCCTGTCCGCAAGGAAACGCGCGTGAAACGAAAAGAAATCTTCGGTGTATTCTGTGGAAAGTTTCACGAAGTTGCCGTCTTCCTTGTGGAAATCCGCATAATACGGGGAAACGGCGTCCCAGCGGATCAGATTTCCGCGGGAATCGCGGCCGTACCTGAATTCGGCGCGGGCGTTTACCGCTTTTGAAACCGCCCACATCATTGCGGGATAGAATTTCATTCCGTTCGCGCGGACAAAAGAGAGAAGGGGCGTAACGTCGATATCCGCGGTCATACTCATCACGTTGCGCAGTTTTTCGGTGAAGTAGCAAAAAAGTTTTCCCCGTTCCCACGCGTTTAAGTCTATAATTTCGTATTTCATAATAACCTCCTGAAAATTTTGTAAAATTTCAGAAGGCAGATACAATTCCGATTTTCATACGAACCCTCCTTTCTATCTTCATAAAATACATTGTTTCTCCGAACGGAAGTTCGGGGAATAAACGCCCCCGCGCCGTTGTAAAAACAGCGGGGCGTGCGCTTTTCCGGCGGCCGCCGTCTGCGATCAGCCGCGGTTCAGTTCTTCCTGCAAAGCGGAAACGAATTTCGCCACGTGCCAGCCGTCCGCAAAGGAATGATGTACCTGTACGGAAAAGGGCAGAAGAAGGCGCCCGTTTCGTTCATAATATTTTCCCCAATCGAAAAGGGGCGTTGCGTTGTCCTTTTTTCCCGCGTTCGTGTGCGAGATATGCCGGTATGTGATCCACGGCAGGGGCGAAAACTGAAAAACGTCTATGCCGAGCGGCCCTGTAAAATATTCCTTCTGCAGTATTGCCGCCCGTTTTGCCGCCGCGGCGTATTCGGCGGCGGTGCCCGAAAAGGGCACGTTCACGACCTTGAAAAGTTCGGTATCCCGATCGAACCAGGTGAACGCCGTATCGATTTTTTCAAACAGAACGACGTTTCCGTTCAGAAACCGATAGCGGAATTCCTCGATTCGATTTGCGCATTCCGTTGCCGCGTAAATGAGCGAAAACGTGAAAGAAAGCCCTTCCTGTTTGACTTTTTGAGAAAACAGCGTTACATCGAGGTCGAGCGTGACGCAGAACATCGGCTCGGCGCAGTTGCGGAAAACGGCGCAGTGCGCCGCACGTTTCCAGTTATTCAGATCTATAGTGCGAAAGGGGTTCATCTTTTTTCTCCTTATATAATTTTCGGAAAAGTTATCGAATACATCAGTTCGCGCAATGTTTTTCCGCCGAAAATTTCGGGGTTTTTCTTTTTTATAACGCCGTCAGATGACTTTGCGTTCCGTTTATGCTATAATCGGAATATGGAAAGAAAAACGGTTATCAAGTATCTGCTGATCACGTTTGGCATTACATATATATGCTGGTGGGGCGTGGCTGCCCTTGTCGCATTTACCGATCTGGTTTACGGGGACTTTCTGCCTGCGGTCATTTACATTATCGGAAATTTCGGGCCTGCCATTGCCGCCTTCTTCTGCATCGGGGGAAAACGGACTTTCCGTTCGCTCGGAAAGTTTTTGTTTTCCTATAAGAGAGGCGGCGTGTGGATTTTTCTTCTGTTTATGGCGCTGGTCACACTCACCGTGGCGCTCTCTTCGCTGGAATGGAATCCGCAGATGACGGCGGTGAATTTTTTTATCAACCTGCTCGCTTCCACCTTCCTTTACGGCGGAGAGGAAGAGTTGGGGTGGCGGGGGATATTACACCCCGCTCTGTCTGAAAAGATAACTTTTCCGCTTGCCGCGCTTGCGTGCGGTTTCCTGTGGGCGCTGTGGCACCTGCCGCTTTGGTTCATTGAAGGCCATCCGAATCAATCCATGCCGTTTTGGATACAGGGAACGCTGGGGATTTTCCTTTGTTTTTGGTTGGGAATCGTGTACGAACGATCTGCTTGTCTGCCGCTTTGCATGTTTTTCCACGGATACGTGAACGTGTTGCTTTCGTCGTTTGTGCTAAAATTCAACGCGATACTGCTTTGCGGGATCGCGTTGACGACGGTTGCGGCAATCGCGCTCTGGCTGTTCGACGTAAAGCGGAAAAAAACCGTTCGGGATCGACCGTCCGACGGGGAATGAACGGGACAGCCCCCTCTTTTTTCTCCTTTTTGCGGGGCGGCGCGTCCGGCGCGGCGCTTATAAGCGGGACGGGGCGCGCAGGTTTTGCAGCATACGTTTCAGGTTTTCCGCGTTCTCCTCGTCGGAGATCGTGGGATCTTTCGTGAATTTTTCGCAGGGGAGGCTTTCGCAGCCGCCGCAGTCTTTTTGCTTTTTGCCGTTCACGCAGCAATCGTAAACGGGGCAGGTCTTTGCCCCCACGTATTGCAGCCAGGGCGCATTACCCTTCGTTTTCCTGCATCCGCCGCACGCCGCGGGGAACTGCGGGCAGGATACGCACACCGCGCCGCAGGGCGAGGGGAAAACGAATTCGTCTTTGAAATACCACCAGCTGCACTTTTTCGGGTCGGGGTTTTTTGCGTTCACGAAGTAGGAAACGGCGCGGTAGAGATAGAGCTGGCACCGATCGACGTCGCCGTGCAGGGCGCATTCCTCGGCGTAAAGCTCTTCCCCCGTCTTTCCTTTGAGCGAAAGAATGTTTGTATATCCCATTTCCTTTAAATCCCGTTCGGTTGCTTTTCCCACGTTGGGAATGCTGCGCAGTTCGCCCATGTTCCTCTCCTTTTTTTAAATTTTCTGCCGTGCGCGGCCGCCGTAAAATTCCCGCGCGCGGATACGGTGTGCCCCGTATTCTCTTTTCAGTATAACATCTCTTTGCCCCCGCGGCAAGGGGGAAGGGCGAAATTGTTCGGCTTTTGCAAGAATTTTTTTCCGCCGTTTCCGCAGAAAACGGGGGAAAATTTCTCTTTCAAACCGCCCGCAGCCTTTTCCGCCGACGCAAAACGCCTTCAAACGGTCGAAAAGTTCGGCAACATGCGCTATACTATAAAAACAATACGGTGCGCGCCCGCAGGGGGCGGAGAGGTTTTTCATCCGCGCTCCGCGATGTTCGGGGGCGCGCCGTTCAAGACCGATACCGAAGACGGTTCGCAGGGGGCGGAATGCCGCCGGTGCGTCGGATTCGGGGAGTGAAACATGCGAAAAAACAATAAAATTTCCATCATTTTGCTATCCGTGCTGTTTGTGGCGGTGTTCGCGTTTGTCGTGCCGCTCATCGTCTTTCCTGTGAGGAAGATCCCGCAATACGAGATGTACGAAACCGTCGCCGAAGTGCGCGCCTTTTTGGAAACAGAGGCGCAGGACGTGACGGACGAGGGGTCGGATCCCTATCTCGGCAGCCGCGAAACGTCCGATTCGCTCAACGTTTCCTTTACGTACGGCGGCAAACGCTTTTCCCTTTCCGCGCACGTGTTCGTGAGCGCGGAGGATTGCAGGGAATACTACGCGGCAAAATCCGGGTATGCCTCGGACGCGGAGAGCAACGCCACGGCGAACACCTATTATTTTTCCGCCACATACTACGCGTATGACGGCTCGCGCAGTTTCTGCCTGACGGGGTCGGATTATCTTATGTTCACCAATCTCATTTCCGCGATGAACGAAGCGCAGGGAGGTAGGGAAAATGTTTAAGTACAGAAAATTCGAACTGATCGTCTATTTCCTCCTCATCGCGCTTTCGCTGCTCTTTTCCGTGCTGCTGCTGGCGGCAGGCTATCCAGGGTGGTTCTTGTTCGCAACGGCGGCCGTTATCCTGCCGTGCGCGTGGCTTTCGGCGCGCATCATGCGCACCAACCGCGCGCTCGCCCTTCCCGAAAAATACCTGGCGGCGGGCGATTACGAAAATTTAGATAAATTCGCCTTAAAAGCGGGCGAAAAGTTTCCTTTCGTGAAGGTTTACCGCATCGGTTCCCTGCTCGAACGGGGGGACGCGGAAGGTTTTTTGCGGGAATACGCCGCGTTTTACAAAAAGAGTATGCTGGGAAAGGACTGGCTGTTCCGCCTGGAAGCGTATAAAGTATTCTGCGACGCGCTTTGCGGTGCGGAGATCGGATTGAAGACCGTCCGGCGGATGGAGAGCGAAATTTCCGCGGACGAGGTTTCGCGGGAGCGGTGTATCGTGAAGGTGTTCGATTACCTTTCCAAAAAGGATTTCGACCGCGCCGCGCGGCAGATCGGCTGGTACGAGCAGGCGGGGGAGAAAAACCGCTTTTTGGAATTTATGTACGAATACGCCCGCTGCATGGCGGAACTTGCGGCGAACGGTTCGGCGGAGGAGAGCGAAAAGATTCTGCTTTCCGCGGCGTACAACGATTTTCTGAAAACCGCCGCCGCGGGGTGGAAGGAAACCGCCGTGCGGCTGATCGGCACCCTTCCCGAAAAAAGAGAAGAGCCGCCTGAAAACGGCGGGGAAAACGCCTGACGGCGTTTTCCCGAAAAGCCGAAAAAACGAAAAAAACGGCGCCCCGAAAGCCTTTTTGCTTTCGGGGCGCTTATTGTATTTTAGCGCTTATTTTATTGTTGTATCGGGCGCGGGCGGCGGGGGCGTTCACACCAGTTTCACG
>CALVZR010000205.1 GCA_944372565.1 uncultured Clostridia bacterium
GGGCGGCGGCATGGGCGGCATGTACTGAGCCTGAGATCCATAAAAAACCGATACGGGCGGCTGCGTAAAGCGGCCGCCCGTTTTCTTTATGAAAAAGCACGGGCGTTTTGCCCGTGCTTTTTCTAAATCGTTTCCGGAAATATTTTCCTGTATTTTATACGACCTGAAAGGTGAAAAAATTGAGATAGTCGGTTTCGGGCACGTTCCACAAAACGGGATGATCGGGCGATTGCTGCGCGCGCTCGATCTGCCTTAACTGCACGCCCGCCTGCAAAGTAGCGGCTTTGAGCATCTTTACGAACATCTCCTCCGTGGCGAAATGCGAACACGAACAGGTGGCGAAATATCCGCCCCGCCGCGTGAGTTTCAGCCCGCGGCAGTTGATTTCCCGATACCCCCGCATCGCCGATTCGATCGTCCTGCGCGATTTCGTGAAGGCGGGCGGATCCAGAATAACGAGGTCGAACTTCCTCTTTTCCGCTTCGAGGCGGGGCAGCAGTTCAAACGCGTCCGCCACCTCGAAGGAAATTTTGTCTTCCAGCCCGTTGAGCCGCGCGTTTTTTTTTGCGGTTTCGATCGCCGGCGCCGAGATATCCGCCGCGAGCACGCTCTTCGCGCCCGCTTTGGCCGCGTTGAGCGCAAAGGAACCGGTATGCGTGAAACAATCCAGCACTTCCGCCCCCTCCGCCAGTTTTGCCGCGCGCAGGCGGTTGAAACGCTGGTCGAGGAAAAAGCCCGTCTTCTGCCCCTCGGCAAAATCCACAAAGTATTTTATCCCGTTTTCTTCAATATACGTCCCCGTGAAATCGGGAATTTCCTTCCCTGTCAAAGGGAAAAATCCCTTGTTTTCCTCCATTCCCTCCAATTTACGGATGGACACGTCGTTCCGCTCGTATAAGCCCTCTATCTTCTCCCCGTCCTCTTCGAGCACCTCGGCGAGGGCGTTGAAGATCGTTTCCTTTCTCTTTTCGATGCCGTAGGAAAGCACCTGCGCGACGAGGATGGAGCCGAACCTGTCCACGGTGAGCCCGGGGAACATATCCGCCTCCCCGAACACCAGCCTGCACGCCTGCGGTTTTCCGCCCAGCACGCGCTTTCGGTATTCCCACGCATAGCGCAGGCGGCGTTTGAAAAATGCCTCGTCGAACGCGTCGTTCGCGTTCCGCGACAAGATGCGGACGCGGATTTTGGAGCGATCGTTGATAAAGCCCGTGCCGAGATATTTTCCCTTCTGCCCCACAACGTCCACAAGTTCGCCGTTTTCCGCGGTGCCGCTCAGCGAGCGGATCTCCTCGGCGAACACCCATGGGTGCCCCGCTTCCAGGCTCCTTTCGCACTTTTCGCTCACTTCCGCGCGGACGTATTTTCTCTCTTTCATATCAGTTCACCGTTTTTTCCAGTTCTTCGAGTTCGGCAAGCCAGAGCGCGGCGCGCGCGTCGCTGGGCATTCTCCAATCGCCGCGCGGCGAAAGCGCCACCGAGCCGATTTTCACCCCGTCCGGCAGGCAGGAGCGTTTGAACTGCTGCGTGAAGAACCGCCGCACGAACACCGTGAGCCAGCGGAGAATGGTTTTAGGCGAAAAGTCCCCGTCGAAGGTCTTCACCGCGACGGCGAAGATCTTGCGCGGCGAAAAGCCCAGCCGCACGAAACAGTACAGGAAGAAATCGTGCAGAACGTACGGCCCCACGATCTCCTCTGTCTTCTGGGCGATCTCCCCGTTTTCCGCGGGCAGAAGTTCGGGGCTGACGGGCGTATCGAGCACGGCGCGCAGCACGCTTTTCAGCCTGCCGACCTCCTTTTTCGCCACGTGCGCGACCAAATAGCGCACCAGCGTTTTGGGCACGGAGGCGTTCACGCCGTACATCGACATATGATCGCCGTTATACGTCGCCCAGCCGAGCGCGAGTTCGGAAAGATCCCCCGTTCCCACGACCAGCCCGCCGACGGAATTCGCAACGTCCATTAAAACCTGCGTGCGCTCGCGTGCCTGCGCGTTTTCGTAGGCGGCGTCGTAAACGTCGAGCGGGTGCCCGATGTCTTTGAGATGGCGTTCCGCCGAGCGGGAGATGTCGATTTTCTTCAAGGTGATTTTCAGCGCGCGGGCGAGTTTCACCGTGTTGGAAAGCGTGCGTTCGGTCGTGCCGAAACAGGGCATCGTGACGCCGAGGATATCCGACATATCGCGCCCCGCCTCCTTCATCGCCCGCACCGTAACGAGCAGGGCGAGCGTGCTGTCCAGTCCGCCCGAAAGCCCCACGACCGCCTTTTTCGCCCCCGTGTGCTCGATGCGCTTTTTCAGCCCCGCCGCCTGCATCTTCAAAATGAGTTCGGCGCGGGAGCCGAGTTCGCCCTCGTCTTCGGGAACGAAGGGCGTTTTGGGATAACCGCGCGTTAAAAGCAGAACGCTGTCGTCCGTAACGAAGGGAATTTCCTCGTAGCCCGCTTCCCGTTTATATCCGTAATTATACAGTTTGCTCCTTTCGTAGGCGATAAAATCCACGTCGATCTCCGCAAAGGCGGGGCGGTCGCCGAACGGCTCGGTTTCGCTCAGAATTCTGCCGTTTTCCGCCACGAAATCGTTGCCGGCGAACACCATATCCGTGGTGGATTCCCCCTCCCCGCTGTCGGCATACACATACCCCGCGACGAGTTTCGCCGAATGGGAAGAAACGAGCGCGCGGCGGTATTCCGCCTTGCCCACCGTTTCGTCGCTGCACGAGAGATTGACGATGATGTTCGCCCCCGCCGCCGCGTGTTCCGTCGAGGGCGGTTTGAGCGCTCAGAGATCCTCGCAGATCTCCGCCGC
>CALVZR010000206.1 GCA_944372565.1 uncultured Clostridia bacterium
TTTTTATCGTCTGGTAAATAAATTTTTTATCCGTCCCCTCGGGCGGGGCGGCCCATCGGCCCCCCCCCGCCGTTTTCGTTTACAAAACTTTAACAAAACTTTTACGGAAAAACAAACTTTTTTTATCATTTCGGCAAAAAACGGGTGATATACTCTTTACGAAAAATCAAAGGAGAGAAATCATCCATGCAGAATTTTATCAAGGAATTTTTTGAAATCCTAAAAGAGAACGAAAAGGAAACGCTCATCCGCCGCTCCGGCTCCACGCGGGAAAATTCAAACGAAAAAATCCGTTCGGGGCAGAGTTATCTTTATAAACTGCACGGGATGGAAAGCGAGGTCCTCGAAATCCGCTTTGCGAAAAAAGTGCACGGTTCCCCGCTCAACCGCGCGCTGACGGAAACCATGCGCAGATACCCCTATTTCAGCACGCGGCTGATAGAGAAAGGCGGGGATTTCTACATTGTGCAAAACGACGTTTCCCCCGTTGCCCGCAAAACGAAAACGCTCGCCGCACTCGGCGGCGCCCAATGCGGGTATCACCTGATCGACATAACCTATTTTGAAAGATCGGTTTATCTTTCCTTTCACCACGCCCTTTGCGACGGCAGGGGCGTCAAGCCCTTCGCGGAAACGCTCGTGTGGTACTATTGCAAATTCGCCTACGGGAACGAAAAGACGATTGAAGGCGTGCGCCTGGCGGGCGAACCGTTGCTCCCCGGAGAAACAGACGATCCGTTTCTCGAAACATACGATTACGACACAACGAAAAACTTTATTTCCCTCCCGCGGGACGCCTTTTCCCTGCCCGAAAGCGCCGAGCCGTCCGACGGTGCGGATTACCGATTCGAGGCAAGTATCCCGCACGATGAATTTATGGCCGCGTGCAAACGGGAAAACGCCACGCCCGTCATTTTGCTTTCCCTGCTCGTCAGCAGGGCGGTCGCGGAGGTCTGCCCCGATTACGACAAGCCGATCAACGCGAATATCGCGACCGATATGCGCAAGGAACTCGGCCACCCGAACACCTTTAAAAACTGCGTAAAATCTATAATCCTTCCGTACGGACGGGATTTTGCGGCGCTGTCCACGAAAGCGCAGGCAACCAGATACCGCGAACTTCTCAATGCACAGAGAGACCGCGATTACTGCCGCCGCGAAGCCGACGCCATGCTCGCGCTGTTCGATAAGCTCGACAGTCTGCCTTCTTACGAAGAAAAACGGAAGATCATGGCGTTTTTCGAGGGGATGTTGCTCAACACCTATGTCGTGAGTTATCTCGGCCAATTCGTTCTGGGCGACAACGCGCAGTATATCGAATCGATACACCTCTACAATTCGGGAACGGCCGGGCTGGGCGTGAATATGATCGCCTGCGGCGAGAAATTCGTTCTGGATTTCAAGCAGAGTTTCACTTCCGAAAGATATGTTGCGGCGTTTCTGTCGCAGGCGGAAAAGGAGGGGCTGCACTTCGAGGCAGGCGAACGAATCGAATTCACTACTCCTACGGACAAATTGCTGAAAAGAAAGATCTAACGCGGGCAAAAAATTTTACAAAACTTTGACAAAATTTCATCGTTTCCGCAATATTTGCGGGCTAAATTATATACAAAAGGCGAAGAGTTCGACACGCTGTGAGCGGCAGGCAAGCACAAAAAAAGACGGGCTTTTGCCCGTCCTTTTTTCTCTTTATTCCGATTAGATTTCGGAGAAATATTTGATGGTTTTGACCATCTGGCTGGTGTAGGAATTCTCGTTGTCGTACCAGGAAACGACCTGCACCTGATAGGTGTCGTCGTCGATCTTGGAAACCATGGTCTGCGTGGCGTCGAACAGCGAGCCGTAGGTCATGCCGATCACGTCCGAAGAAACGATTTCGTCCGTGTTGTAGCCGAAGGAATCGGTCGCTTCCGCTTTCATTGCGGCGTTGATGCCTTCCTTCGTGATGTCCTTGCCCTTCACGACGGCGACGAGGATGGTCGTCGAACCCGTGGCGGTAGGAACGCGCTGCGCCGAACCGATGAGTTTGCCGTTCAGTTCGGGGATCACGAGGCCGATGGCCTTCGCCGCGCCCGTGCTGTTGGGAACGATGTTCTGCGCGCCCGCTCTGGACCTTCTCAGATCGCCCTTTCTCTGCGGACCGTCGAGGATCATCTGATCGCCCGTGTAAGCGTGCACGGTGGTCATGATGCCGCTGACGATGGGAGCATAGTCGTTGAGCGCTTTCGCCATGGGAGCGAGGCAGTTGGTCGTGCAGGAAGCCGCCGAAATGATGTTGTCTTCCTTCGTGAGCGTTTTGTGGTTCACGTTATATACGATGGTCGGCAGATCGTTGCCCGCGGGAGCGGAGATAACGACTTTCTTCGCGCCGGCGTCGATGTGCGCCTGCGCCTTCGCCTTGCTGGTGTAGAAGCCCGTGCATTCGAGCACGACGTCCACATCGAGCTTGCCCCAGGGCAGATCCTGCGCTTTCGGCTGCGCGTAGATGATGATTTCCTTGCCGTCCACGATGATGGAGCCGGGGGTTACCACGGTCTTTCCGTCTTCGGCGAGCACGGCGTCCTTATAATCCACGGTGTGGCCTTTCGCAACGTAGTTGCCCTGCATCGTGTCGTACTTGAGCAGGTGAGCGAGCATCTTGGGGCTGGTGAGGTCGTTGATGGCGACGACTTCATACCCCTTCGCGCCGAACATCTGGCGGAACGCAAGACGCCCGATTCTGCCGAAACCGTTGATCGCAACTTTGGTTACCTTAGACATGAGTTTGTATCCTCCAATAAATTTTTTTCTTTTTTATCCTACCATAGTATAAAATATTTGCCGTTTTTAGTCAAACATTTTTCACGGAATTTGCCGTTTTTTAAGAAATTTTACCATGGAAAAGCGCCCGCTTTGCCTAAAGGCGGCTATTGCAGATTCTCGGGATTGAGGCATTCGAGTTCGGGAAGGACGAACCTGCCGTCCTTGCGGACGAGCGCGTTGTCGAACCAGATCTCCCCGCCGCCGTATTCGGGCGTCTGGATGAGCACGAGATCCCAATGGATGGCGGAAATATTGTCGTTGAAAGCCTCGTCGTAGCAACAGCCCGGCGTGAAGTGGATGGAGCCGCTGATCTTTTCGTCGAAGAGGATAGCCCACATCGGTTTCGTGACGAATGGATTCACGCCGAGCGCGAATTCCCCCACATACCGCGCGCCCGCGTCGGTATCGAAAATCGCGTTGATCTTTTCCGGGAGATTGCCCGCGGCGCTCACGATCTTCCCGTCCTTAAATTCGAGCGACATGTTTTCGAACTTCGTGCCGTTCTGGATGGAGGGCGCGTTGTAGGTGATTTTCCCGTTCACGCTTTCTTTCACGGGCGCGGTATATACCTCGCCGTCCGGAATGTTTCTGTGCCCCGAACACTTCACCGCGGGAATGCCCTTGATCGAAAAGGAAAGGTCGGTATCCTTCGCGAGAACGCGCACCTTGTCCGTGCGCTCCATAAGGGAAACGAGCGCGTCCATCGCCTTGTCCATTCTGGAATAATCGAGGTTGCACACGTTGAAGTAAAAATCCTCGAAGGCGTCCGTCGAGGACGAGCAAAGCTGCGCCATACCGGGATTGGGATAGCGCAAAATCACCCACTTCGTCTTTTTCACGCGGAGTTCGTGGTGCACGGGATGGGAATAAAATTCCGATTCCGCCTGCATTCTGTCCGCGGGCACGTCCGAAAGCTCGAAGGAGTTGTCCCCCCCGCGGATGCCGATATACGCGTCCATTTCCGCCATACGAGCGCCGTCGTATTTTGCGCGGAGGCGCGCCAGCTCCTCGCTCTGCCCCATCAAAAGTTCGCGGGTGACGCGGTTATCGAAAAGCTCCACGAAGGGCAGCCCGCCCGCCTTATATACCTCTTTGATCACGGCGTTCACCAGCATATAGTCGATACCCTTCGCCTCGATGAGGATCTTTTCGCCCTTCTGAAGCTGCACGGAATAATTCACCAGAACGTCCGCCAGCTTTTCTATCCTTTTATCCTGCATGTTTTACCGCTCCTTTTTCTTCATTCCTATCTATTATATATAAATCCCGAAAAATTATAAAGCATTTTGGTGCGATTCGTTTGCAAAATCCGAAATTTTATTGTAAACTGAATACGAACGAAATTTACGGAGGATTTTTTATGCCACTGGTAACTTCCAAAAAAATGTTTGAACAGGCCTATAAAAACGGCTATGCCATCGGCGCCTTCAACGTGAACAACCTCGAAACCATTCAGGGAATCGTGAACGCGGGCGTCGCGCAGAACGCCCCGCTCATCCTGCAGGTTTCGAGCGGCGCGAGAAAATACGCCAACCCCACCTATCTGCAGCACCTCGTGCTCGCGGCGGTGGAGGAATCCGGGCTGCCCATCTGCCTGCACTTAGATCACGGCGATTCTTTTGACCTGTGCAAGAGCTGCATCGACAAGGGCTTCACGTCGGTTATGATCGACGCTTCCAAATATCCCCTGCCCGAAAACATCCGCATCACCAAGGAAGTCGTTGCCTATGCGCACGACCACGGCGTGGTGGTGGAAGCCGAACTCGGCAAGCTGGCGGGCATCGAGGACGCCGTGAACGTCTCCGATAAGGACGCGATGTTCACCGATCCCGACGAAGTTTACGAATTCACCACGAAGACGGGGATCGACTCCCTTGCGATCGCCATCGGCACCAGCCACGGCGCGTATAAATTCAAGCCCGGCCAGAAACCCCAGCTGCGGTTCGACATCCTCGAAGAGGTTGCCAAGCGCCTGCCCGGCTTCCCCATCGTGCTGCACGGCGCTTCTTCCGTCCCGCAGGACAAGGTCGCGATCATCAACCAGTTCGGCGGCAAGATGCCCGACGCGATCGGCATACCCGAAGAGATGCTCAGAAAAGCTGCCACGATGGCGGTCTGCAAGATTAACATCGACTCTGACCTGCGCGTGGCTTGCACGGCGGCGATCCGCAAGCACTTTGCGGAACACCCCGACCATTTCGATC
>CALVZR010000207.1 GCA_944372565.1 uncultured Clostridia bacterium
CGGATGGTTTCGCGGTAGGCGATCTTCGGATCGGTGAGCACCACGTCGCACCCGAATTTGCTCTTCAATTTTTTCGAGAGCACCTCGAGCTGCGTTTCGCCCTGCCCGCGGATGACCATCTCGCCCGTTTCCTTATCCTTTTCCACCTTGAAGGTATAATCCTCTTCCGCCAGGCGGTTAAGCCCCTGGAAGATTTTGTCTTCATCGCCGCTCTTGCCCGCGTAGATCGCCAGCGTGAGCACGGGTTTGGGGAATTCGATGGGCGGAAATACGAGCTTTTCGTTTTCGTCGCACAGCGTATCTCCCGTGTCGGTGCAATTCAGTTTGCTCACCGCGCCGATATCCCCCGCGACGAGTTCGTCCACCGCTTCCTGTTTCTTGCCTTTAAGCAGGTAAAGCTGGTTGATCCGCTCCTTTTCTCCCTTGGCGGAGTTGAGCACCGTCATGCCTGATTTCAGCGTGCCGGAAAACACCCGCAGCATATTGAGTTTGCCGACGAAGGGATCGACCGTCGTTTTGAACACCTGCGCCGCGAATGGAGCGGACGCGTCGCACTTCACTTCCGCGGGCGCGCCGTCCTTTTCCGCGGGTTGGGGCGGACATTCTTCGGGAGAAGGCATTAAATCGACGATCTCCTCCATCAGATTGATCACGCCCATGTTCTGCAGCGCGCTGCCGCCCAGAACGGGGATGCAGTCCCCCGCGGCAACGCCTATTTTGATTCCCGTGATGATGTCGTCGTTCGGGAGCGTTCCTTCGCTGAAATATTTATCCAAAAGCTCGTCGGAAGTTTCCGCCGCAGCCTCTATCAGCCCGTTTTTGATGGCCTGCACTTCCCCTTTCATATTCTCGGGGATATCCACGGGAACCCTGCCGCCCTTGGTGAATTCGTACGCCTTGCTCGAAATGATGCTGACATACCCTTTCATCTTGTTCCCTTCCATGATGGGAGAGTGCATCGTGGCGATCTTTCTGCCGTATTTTTCGCGGAAAGCTTCCACGGTGGCAACGAAGTTCGCGTTTTCCTTATCGATGCCGTTGATGAAAATGATGAGCGGCATTTTATGGCGCAGGCAGTAATCCACCATCTTTTCCGCGCCCACGCTCATCGAGCCGCTCGCGTCCGCAACCAGCACCGCGCCGGTCGCCGCGCGCATCGCCTCTTCCGCTTCGCCCTCGAAGTCGTAAAAGCCCGGAACGTCTATGAGATTGATCTTCGTATCCCGCCATACGGTATAGGCGACGGCGAGAGAGATCGAAATTTTCTTCGCGATTTCCTGTTCGTCGTAGTCCATCACCGTGTTGCCGTCCGCAGTGCGCCCCAGCCTGTCGATAGACTTGCCGTTGAAGAGGATCGCCTCCGCAAGCGAAGTTTTGCCCTCGCCGCTATGCCCCACGATCGCGATGTTTCTGATGTTCTTTGATAAAAAGCTCATGTTGGTCATTTCCCCTGTCTTGATATTCGGCGGGCAAAGCGGGCCCGCGCCGAAAGGCGCCTGCCGTTTGCCCGTCTATTCTATTATAAATGATAATCTGCCGTTTTTCAAGACCCATTTTAAAATTTTTCCGCTTTTTGGCAAAAAAATTTTATCGAGGGCTTTTCCTCAGATATTTGCCGCAAAAGAAAATACGGAAAACTGCCTTGTTTTCAAACGAAAATTCGGGAAACGGTGCCACCGCGGCGTAACGCAAAACAAACAAGCGGAAAAGGAAACCGTTCTTTGCCCGATGTCCGCTGCCCGAAACACACTCTGCAAGTTTTAAAAAAGCACACAAAAATTTGCCTGCCTTCCTTAAAAGAGAAAAAGCCGAAAAACTATCCGCCTCCGCCAAAAAAGCGCGCCCGCAATCTTGCAGGCGCGCTTTTTTCCGATACTTCACCTTGTAGAAGATGATTTTTTGATTTTAAAATCTTTGCGGCAAATCGAATCTGCACCCTTATGCCGTTTCTTTCAAAGGCACGGTTTTCTTTAGATTTTTCTGCGTTTCCCTGAACAACATCGTACGCATGGCGTTGAGCACGGCAAGCACAGCCACGCCCACGTCGGCAAACACCGCCAGCCACAACCCCGTAACGCCCAGCGCGCTGAGCACCAGGATCACCGCCTTTACCCCCAGCGCAAACACGATGTTTTCAAACACGACGCGCATAGTCTTTTTCGCGATTTTCTTCGCCGCGGGGATACTGCGCAGATCGTCGTGCATAAGCACGATATCCGAAGCCTCTATCGCGCTGTCGCTGCCGATCGCGCCCATCGAAATGCCGATATCCGCGCGCAGGAGCACGGGCGCGTCGTTGATGCCGTCGCCCACGAAGGCGAGCGCGCGTCCCTTCTTTTCGGCGGAAAGAAGTTCTTCCACCGCCGCGACCTTATCTCCCGGCAGCAGCTGCGCGCGGTATTCGTCCACCCCGATCTTTTCCGCCGCGATCTTCGCAACGCGGTTGTTGTCGCCCGTGAGCATCACCGTTTTCGCGCCGCTTGCTTTCAGCGCGGCGATCACTTCTTTCGCCTCTTCTTTTATCGTGTCCCCGATTTCTATCCTGCCGATATATTCGCCGTTACGCGCAACATAAACGATCGTATTTTCGTTAGTGATTTCCTCAAAATTCACGCCTTCGTCAAAAAGCAGGCGCGCGTTGCCGCAAAGGAGTTTTTCGCCGTTCTTTTCGGCAACGATCCCCCGCCCCGCGATCTCTCGGATATGATAATCTTTTTCAAAATTCCCGCCGCATTTTTGCATGACGGAGAGCGCGATGGGGTGGGTGGATTGCCATTCGCAGGCGGCGGCGAGCGCTAAAATCTCCCCTTCCTTTTCCGCGGGATACACGCCTTTTACGGCGAACTTCCCCTCCGTGAGCGTGCCCGTTTTATCGAAAACGAAGGTATCCGCGGCGTTCAGTTTTTCAAGGTAGGCGCTACCCTTCACGAGAACGCCGTTTTTGGACGCCCCGCCCAGCCCGCCGAAAAAGCTCATGGGAACGCTGATGACCAGCGCGCACGGACAGCTTACGACGAGGAAGTTGAGCGCACGGCTCCCCCATTCCGCCCATTCGCCCGTGATGAGCGACGGCACGAGGAATAAAAGCACGGCAAGCCCCACTACGACGGGCGTATAGTATTTTGCGAACTTCGTGATGAAGTTTTCCGCCTTCGCTTTCTTGCCGGAAACATTTTCCACCAGATCGAGAATTTTGCTGACCGTGGAATCGTAAAACGCCTTTTCACAGCGGATTTTAAGCACCCCGCCCGTGTTGATGCAGCCGCTCAGCACCTCGCCCCCCGGGCGGCAGGCGCGCGGCACGGATTCCCCCGTGAGCGCGGAGGTATCGAGATAGCTTTCCCCTTCAACAACCCTGCCGTCCAGCGGAACGCGCTCGCCCGGCTTTACGACGATGATCTCCCCGATCTCCACCTCTTCGGGCGAAACCTCCGTTTCCTCGCCGTTCCGCAAGACGTTTGCCTTATCGGGGCGGATCTCCATCAATTCGGAAATGGAATTGCGGGACTTCCCCACGGCGTAGCTCTGAAAGAGTTCGCCCACCTGGTAAAAGAGCATCACCGCCACCGTTTCGGGATACTCGCCGATGACGAACGCGCCGAGCGTGGCGACGGACATGAGAAAATTTTCGTCGAACACCTGCCCGTGCGCGATATTGCGCACGGCGCGGAAGAGCACGTCGTATCCGATGACGAGATACACCGCGGCAAAAAGGAGGATCTGCGCGTAAACAGGCAACTCTACGGTGAAATACACCGCGAGCACCGCCGCATACAGCAAGGCGCTGACGAGAATCCTGATCAGCATCTTTTTATTCGCGCTCATCTTACAGCCCCTTGAAAACGCAATCCGGCTCCACTCTGCCCGCCACGCGGCGGATCTCTTCCGCCGCGGCGGGATATCTTTCATCGGCGCATTCGAGCGTCATTTTCATCGCCATAAAATTGACGTTCGCCTGCACGCCGTCTATCTTGTTGATCGCCCTTTCCAGTTTCGCCGCGCAGTTCGCGCAGTCCAGATTTTCCAGCCTTACGACCTTTTTCATAAAAATTCTCCTTTGTTTATTCTCTCACGTGTTCGAGCGCCATTCGGAAAATGAGTTCGATGTGATTATCCGCCAGCGAATAATATACCTCTTTGCCCTGCTTGCGCACCTTTACGAGCTTGGTCTGGCGCAGAATCCTGAGCTGATGCGAGATTGCCGATTTTGTCATTTTGAGCAGATCCGCGATATCGCACACGCACATTTCGCTCACCGCCAGCCCCGAAAGGATGCGCGTTCTCGTGCTGTCCCCGAACACCTTGAACAGTTCCGACATTTCGTAAAGCTCATCCTCCGTCGCCATGGAAGCGTTCACCTTTTCCAGCACGTTTTCGTGCACGTGCTCGCAGGAGCAGACTTCCGTTCCGTTTTTATCCAGCATTTTGATCACCCTTGCAGTTTTTTGCAAACGATTGAATAATCGTTCAACTGTTTGTATTATATGCTAATGCAAAAAAATTGTCAACGTTTTAACGCGAAAAAATAAAAAATTTTTTAAAAAACTGTTTTTCGGCGCGGGCGGCGATTTTTCACGGCGGCAGGGCGGACGGAAAACGGAAGGCTTGCCCTCGGCAGGAAGGC
>CALVZR010000208.1 GCA_944372565.1 uncultured Clostridia bacterium
CGAACAACGGGCTTTCCGTCCGCCACACCACCCGCAACTTCGAGAGCCGCGAGGGCAGCAAGCCCGCGGGCGGGCAGCTCGCGGCGGTTGCGCTGATGGACGCGCGCAGCATCGCCGCCACGGCGAAAAACGGCGGCGTGCTCACCGCGGCGGACGAGGTGGAATACAATACTTCGTTCAAAAAATACGTCTATTCGGACGCCATCTACCGCGCGCGGGTGTACGACGGCATCGGAAAACCCGATTCGTCTGCCGAACTCGTGTACGGGCCGAACATCGCGGACTGGCCGAAGATGGAGCCGCTCAAAGAGAATCTGCTCCTCAAAGTGGCGAGCGTGCTCACCGACCCCGTCACCACGACGGACGAGCTCATCCCCAGCGGGGAAACCTCGTCTTACCGCTCCAATCCCATGAAACTTGCGGAATTCGCCCTTTCGAGAAAGGACCCCGGCTACGTTTCGCGCGCAAAGGCGATCGCGGCGGAGGCGTTCCCCGCGGAAACGGGGGCGGCGGAAGAGAACACCACCTACGGCAGCGTGGTCTGCGCGGTGCGCCCGGGCGACGGTTCGGCGCGCGAGCAGGCGGCGTCCTGCCAGCGCGTGCTGGGCGGCGCGGCGAACATCGCGGTATCGTATGCCACGAAACGCTACCGTTCCAATGTGATCAACTGGGGAATGCTGCCCTTCACGGCGGCGGAAAACGACTTCGCTGTGGGCGAACTCGTGTATGTGCCGGACGTGAAGAAGAAACTTCTCGCGGGCGAAACCGAATTCCCCGCGAAGGTGTTCGGCGACAACGCGCGGGAGATCGTTCTGAAGATCGATCCCCTCACGGAGGACGAAAAGAAAATCATCGCGGCGGGCTGTCTGATCAACTTCTACGCGGCGGGGAACTGACAGCGAAAAAACGGCGGGCTTTCCCGCCGTTTTTCATTCCGCCTTTCCGCCGCCTTTTTTGCCCCGCTGTTTCCGTCGCCGCGCCCCGCGGCGGGGCGTTTCCGCGCTCTTTATTCTATTGCCCCCGTTCTCCGCATAAAATGATATGAGAAAACGGGAGAGGTGGAAGCGAGATGAATTTTTTCGGAACGGTTTTGCAGAAGCTCGGCGTGGAGGCCGCCGCGCCCGCTTCCTACCGCGCGGTGATCTCGGGCGGCGGATACGGGTATTTCGAGAACGTGAAGGGGATCAAGAGCTATTCCGCGGAAGAGATCGCCTTCTTTTTAAAAAGGGGGGAGCTCATCGTGCGCGGGGAAAAACTCGGCATCGAGCGGTACGGGCTGGGGGACGCCGTCGTGAGCGGGAAAATCCTCTCCTTCGAGGTCGTGGGAGGGTAAATATGGATAAAAACAGATTCCGCCGTTCGGTGTTCCGCGTGACGGGTTTGAACCGCGAGCGCCTCCTCAATCTGCTCCGCCGCCGCGGCATCGTGCTCTACGACGTGCGGGAAACGGGCGAAAAAAGCATGGAATTTTCCCTTCCCGCGCGGCAGGAGGAAAATTTTTTTGCAATTACCGCGAGTTTGTGTTATAATGTAGAAAAAATCGGGGAACGCGGCGCGTTCGCCCTTCCCGCGCGGCTGTTGAAACGCACGGGGCTGCTGCTGGGCGCGGCGGCGTTCGTGCTCGGCGTATGCCTGGGCGCGGGCGCGGTGTTTTCCGTGGATTATTACGGGAGCGGCGCGGTGTATAAAGAGCGGGCTGAGGCCGTGCTCGAAAGCTGCGGGATCACCCCCTTTTCCTTCGTGAACGAAAAAACGCTCGAAAAAGCGGAAACGGAGATTTTGAAACGGGAAAAGGCGTTTTCCTTCGTTTCGGTGAAAAAGCGGGGCACGCGGCTGAAAGTCAACCTCGTGCTCTCTCCCGTTCCGCCCGATATCGTCGATACCGAAAGGACGGCGCTCGTCAGCCCCGTTTCGGGCGTGGTGGAGAGCATCACGGTTTTGCGCGGCGCCGCCCTCGTGCAGGCGGGGGACGCGGTGGAGGCGGGCGATACGCTCATCAGCGGGCAGACGGAAGTGAAGGAAGAGATCTTCGAAACGTATGTGCTCGGCAGCGTGCGCATCCTCGCGGAGGAGATCTACGAATACCGCGGAAAAGACGGCGAGGAAGACGCCGCGCGCGCCTTCGCGGAGGCGCAGACGGAGCACGAGATCGCGGAGATCGCGGTATATAAAGAGCGCGCGGGGGAAGAATTTCTCTACACCGTAAAAGCGCTTTGCAGAATCACGGTAAAATAAAAGAGGAGAAGAATTTGGATAAAGTCAGAATCGGCGTGGACTGCGGCGGGCTGGACCTGCTGCAAAAGGTGATGGGCGTTTTCGACGAAAACATGAACGTGCTCGCGGGGGAGCTGGGCATCGAATTTTCGGTGGAAGGCACGTCCGTGGAATTTTCCGGGGACGAGCACGGCGCGACGATCGCCGCGCAGGTGACCGAAAAACTGCTCGACATCGCGCGGGCGGGCGAACCCATCGACAAGGGCAGGCTGATTTACTGCATAGAACTCGTGAAGGAAGGCTCCGCGGACGACATCGCGGGCATTATGAGCGGCGTGATCGCCGTCACTTCCCGCGGCAAACCCGTAAAGTGCAAGACGGTGGGGCAGAAACGCTATGCGGACGCCATCCGCAAAAATTCCGTCGTGTTCGGCATCGGGCCCGCGGGCACGGGAAAAACCTATCTCGCGGTGGCGCTCGCGGCCGCGGCGTACAAGGGCAAGGCGGCGGAAAAGATCATCCTCACCCGCCCCGCGGTGGAAGCGGGGGAAAAACTCGGTTTTCTGCCGGGCGATCTGCAAAACAAGGTGGATCCTTATCTCCGCCCGCTCTACGACGCATTGCAGGAGATGTTCGGGCAGGAAAACTACCTCAAACTGATGGAACGCGGCGCGATAGAGGTCGCTCCCCTCGCGTATATGCGGGGCAGAACGCTGAACAACGCCTTCATCATTCTCGATGAGGCGCAGAACACCACAAAAGAGCAGATGAAGATGTTCTTGACAAGGCTGGGAGAAGGGAGTAAAATGGTAATTACGGGAGACGTGACGCAGATCGACCTCCCGGAAGGCAAACGCTCGGGCCTGAAACACGCTTCGGAGATCCTGAAGGGGATAGACGGGGTGTGTACGGTCCATCTCACGGCGAAGGACGTGGTGCGCCATCCGCTGGTGTCCGCCATCATCGCCGCTTACGAAAAAAAGGACAAGAACGCCTGATACGGGAAAAACATGGTTAAAGAAAGACTGAAAAAATACAGAAGATGGAACAGGGGGCAGATCGGCAAATTCATTACGATCTTCGCCCTCAATATCCTGCTGATCGCGGGGATTTTAGCGGGGTCCATCTTCCTGAACGGCATAGGATACAACGCCGTGGAGCCCGATTTCATCGATTATTTCACGAAAAGCCCGGGCTCGCAGCAATTCGTGTATCTCATGATCATCATCGTGCTGGTGATGGCGGTTACGTTCATTTACCTCATCTTTGAAAACAGGGACAAGATCAAGCAGCCCAAAGACGTGGAGATGATCTTCCTCATCCTCGAAATCTCGCTTTTATGCAACTATTTCGCGGGGAGATACATCAACATCTACTTCCGCCCGCTGGCGCTGGCGGGGCTGCTCACGCTGCTGCTCGTCAACCGCCGTTCGGCGGTGTTCGTGAATATCGTTTCCTCCCTGCTCACCTTTTTGATGGACGTGTTCACCAACGCGAATTTCACGGGTACGGTATCTGCAAACGCGCAGTATTCCTCCCTCGTCATCGGGTTTGCCACGGGCATCATCGGCATCTACCTCATCGACGGCGTGGGCGCGCGCATCAAGGTGTTCGGCAGGGGGCTGACGATGTGCATCCCCGTGCTCATCTGCCTGGTGCTCCTCGAACAGACCAACCTTTTAAGGTTCCCGGAGCGCATCGTCGCGGGGGCGAGCTCGGCCATTTTGTCCGTCGTGCTCTTTATGGCGATCCTGCCCGTTTTCGAATGGCTGTTCAAAAAACTCACGAACTACCGCCTGGAAGAACTCACCGAACACAGCGCCCCCCTCATCAAGCGCATGATCGAGGAAGCGCCCGGCACGTTCAACCACTCGCTGGTCGTTTCCAACCTGGCGGAATCGTGCGCCATCGCCATCGGCGAGGACGCCCTCCTCGCCCGCTGCGCCGCGTATTATCACGACATGGGCAAACTCCGCCAGCCGGAATTTTTCAAGGAAAACCAGCAGGACGGGCATAACCCTCATAACGATCTCACCCCCGAACTTTCGGCGAACATCGTGCGGGCGCACGCCAAGGACGGCTACGACATCGTGAAAAAATACGGCTTGCCGCAGGAGATCGCGGATATCTGCCTGCAGCACCACGGCACCATGCCGATGATGTTCTTCTACGCCAAGGCGAAGCAGTTCAAGGACGGCGGCGACGTGGACGTGGAAAAATTCAGCTACGCCGGCCCCAAGCCGCAGACCAAGATCGCCGCGATCATGATGATCGCGGACGCGGGCGAGGCGGCGGTGCGTTCCATGAAAGACCGTTCGCGCGAAAAGGTGGACGAGCTCTTGCGCAAACTCATCAACGAGCGTATGCAGCTGCGGCAGTTTGAGGACTGCGACATCACGATGAAGGAGCTCAACATCATCCGCAACACCATCGCGAACTCGCTCACGGGCGTGTATCACAGCAGAATAGAATACCCCAAGGTCAACTTGGAGGAAATCAAAACGGAAGAATCGGAGTAATATGGGAAGACTGGTGATCGAATGTTTAAGCCGCCCCGTGCGCTGGCGCAGGCTGGCGCGCGCGGTGTATAAATTGCTGGGGCAGAGGGAGCGCCTGCGCGCCGAGCTGGTGTTTTTGGGCGAGGACGAGATGGCGCGGCTCAATTCTATGGCGCGCCATGTGGATAAGGTGACCGACGTTCTGAGTTTTCCCTCGCTCGACGGCATCCGCGGCAGGGTGGTTACCGCGGCGGAGTTCCCCTACGAAACGGAGCGCTCGTTCGTCTATCTCGGCTCCATCGCCATCTGCGAAAAGCGGGCGGCGGAGCAGGCGGAGGAATACGGTCATTCCGCCGAGCGGGAGATCGACTATCTTCTCCTGCACGGGCTGCTGCACCTGTTCGGCTACGACCATATGAACGACCGGGATAAAGGCGAGATGCGCGCGCTCGAAAAGGCGGTCATGGAAAAACTGTACCCGGAGAAGAAAGCATGAGGGCGGGGATCGTTGCGGTGATCGGCCGCGCAAACGCGGGGAAATCCACGCTGGTCAACGTGCTCGTGGGGGAAAAGGTGAGCATCGTTTCCCCCAAGCCGCAGACCACGCGGGACCGCATCCTCGGCGTGCTCACGGAAAAGGACTATCAGATCGTATTCGAAGATACGCCCGGCATTTACAAGGCGGATAACGCCTTGAACGCCGTGATGCAGAAAACGGCGGAGCGCGCCGCCAAGGACGTGGACGCCGTTTTGCTGGTTGTCGACGCGCACGCGGGGCTGAGCGAAACGGACAGGCGGCTGGTGAAGAAATACGCCGGCAAGGAGATCCCCCTCATGGTGGCGCTCTCCAAAACGGATATTTCCGCGGAGGAAACGCTCATCGCGGCGGTGCGCGCGCTCAAAGACGAGAAAGCGGAACTCGTGCCCGTTTCCGCGCGGAAGGGCACGAACGTGAAGGAGCTGAAAAAGGTGCTCGTTTCCCTCCTTCCCGAAAGGGAACCGGTCTTTTCGCAGCCCGTCGTTTCGGATAAATCCGAGCGGTTTATGCTCGGCGAGATCATGCGGGAGAAAATTCTGCTCAAATTCGACAAAGAGATCCCCCACGGGGTGGCGGTCATCGTGCACACCTTCAAAACCGAGGGCGGCGTGGCGGAAGTCGGCGTGGACATCGTGTGCGAAAAGCCCAACCATAAGGCCATTCTGATCGGCAAAGGCGGGCGCGCGATGAAGGAGGCGGCGTCTTTCGCGCGCGAGGATATGGAAAAATTCCTCGGCAGGAAGGTGTTTTTAACGACCTACGTCCGCGTGAAGGAGGACTGGCGCAACCGCCCCGCGCTCCTCGGCGAATACGGTTACGGAAAAAGCGAAACGTAGCGAATAAAACCGTTTGTTTGCGCATACTAAGAAAAAAAGGAGCGCAGATGAAAAACGGATTCGATTTTGAAAACCCCGCCGATTCGGCGTGGGCGTTGTTCGAGAAAACGGGAAACATTTCCTACTATCTTCTGTATAAAAAACTAACGGAAAAATAAGCGGGGTTTTATGCTGAAAGTAAACGCATTGATGATCAAAAGCGTCGATTACGCCGAGAACGACAAAATCTTGTCGTTGTTTTCCCTCGAACAGGGGGTAATTTCGGCTAAAATCCGCGGGGTGAAAAAGGCCGGGGCGAAACTCAAATTCGCCGCCGAGCCTTTTTGTTTTGCCGAATACGTCCTCACGGAAGGCAATTTGAAAAGCGTTACGGGCGCCTCGCTCAACGACAGTTTTTACCCCCTGCGCGAAAATCTTTTCCGCTACTACGCGGCGGGCGTCGCCGCCGAATTCGTGAAAAAATTCTGCCCCGAAAACCTGCCGCACGCCCCGCTTTTTTTAAAGACGGTGCGGCTTTTGAAGGAACTTTCCTACGGCACCGCGCCCGCGTGCGGCGCGCTTTTGTGGTATCTTCTCTCCGCGCTCGGGGAAATCGGCTATTCGCTCACTTTGGGCGGGTGCGCCGCCTGCGGGGAAGATCTGCCCCGCCGCGTGTTTTTCGATTTCGCTTCGGGGTGCGCCTACTGCGAAAACTGCCGCAGGGAGGGGGATACGGAGATTTCCGCGGCGACGTACGCGCTGTTGTGCGCCGCTAAAATGCAGGGGGAAGAGCCGCCTTCGGGGGAGGAGTGCGCCGCCCTCGGCTATGCGGAAAACATATATCTGCGCGCGCTCGCCCTGCTCGGAAGATACCTCCGCACGGTGGCGGGCGGGGAAGTGAAATCTTTAAAAGAATTTCTCAGATTGTACGAATTTTGAAAAACGGCTTGTCATGCGGCCGTTTTTCGTGTATGATAGAAATGCCGGACGTTTTCGGCTTTTTTATAAAATTACCGTTAAATATTTTGAAGGAGGTTTTCAATGAAGTACGTTTACCTGTTCAGCGAAGGGAACGGCAAAATGCGGGAGCTGCTCGGCGGCAAGGGGGCGAATCTCGCGGAGATGACGGGGCTGGGTATGCCCGTACCGCAGGGATTCACCATCACCACGGAGGCGTGCACGCAGTATTACCGCGACGGCGAAACCGTCAACGAAGAAATTCGCGGACAGATCATGGAGTACATCGGCAAACTGGAAGAGATCACGGGCAAGAAATTCGGCGATCTCGATAATCCTCTGCTCGTTTCCGTGCGTTCGGGGGCGCGCGCGTCCATGCCCGGCATGATGGATACCATTTTGAATCTCGGCATGAACGACGAAGTGGCGGAGCGTTTTGCGCAGAAGACGGGCAACCGCCGTTTCGCATACGATTCCTACCGCCGTTTCATCCAGATGTATTCGGACGTCGTGATGGAGGTGGGCAAGAAATATTTCGAAACGCTCATCGACGACATGAAAAAGGAAAAAGGGGTAACGCAGGATACCGAACTCGACGCGGACGATCTGAAACGTCTTGCGGAGATGTTCAAGGCGGAATACAAGGCGAAGATCGGGCAGGATTTCCCCTCCGACCCTAAAGAACAGCTGATGGGGGCGATCAAGGCGGTGTTCCGCTCGTGGGACAACCCCCGCGCCATTTACTACCGCCGCATGAACGATATTCCGGGCGACTGGGGCACGGCGGTCAACGTGCAGATGATGGTGTTCGGCAACATGGGCAACACCTCGGGCACGGGCGTGGCGTTTTCCCGCAATCCCGCCACGGGCGAAAAGGGGCTGTTCGGGGAATATCTCATGAACGCGCAGGGAGAGGACGTCGTGGCGGGCGTGCGCACGCCCCAGCCCATCTCCATGCTCGAAAAGGATAACCCCGCCGTTTACGCGCAGTTCAAAGATATCGTGGACAAGCTGGAAAAGCACTACCGCGACATGCAGGATATGGAATTCACCATAGAGGAAGGCAAGCTCTTTATGCTGCAGACCCGCAACGGCAAGCGCACGGCGGCAGCGGCGGTCAAGGTGGCGTGCGACCTCGTGGACGAGAAGATGCTCACCGAAGAGGAGGCCGTGCTCTCCATAGACGCCAAACAGCTCGACGCCCTCCTGCACCCGCAGTTCGACGCCGCCGCCCTCAAAAAGGCGGAGCCGCTGGCGCGCGCGCTGCCCGCCTCGCCCGGCGCGGCGTGCGGCAAGGCGGTGTTCACGGCGGAAGAGGCGGTGCGCCGCGCGCGGGACCTGAAAGAAAAAGTCATCCTCGTGCGGCTGGAAACTTCCCCCGAGGACATCGAGGGGATGCACTACGCGCAGGGCATTCTGACCGTGCGCGGGGGGATGACGTCGCACGCCGCCGTCGTGGCGCGCGGTATGGGAACGTGCTGCGTTTCGGGGTGCGGCGAGATCTCCATCGACGAAAAGAACAAGACCTTCACCCTCGCGGGCAGGACGTTCAAAGAGGGCGATTATATTTCGCTGGACGGCTCCACGGGCTGCATTTACGGCGGGGAGCTCCCCACCGTAGAAGCGGGCGTTTCGGGCGATTTCGGCAGGATTATGGCGTGGGCGGATAAATACCGCAGGCTGAAAGTGCGCGCCAACGCCGATACGCCGAAAGACGCGAAGAAGGCGCGCGAGTTCGGCGCGGAAGGCATCGGGCTGTGCCGCACCGAGCATATGTTCTTCGAGCCGGACAGGATCGCCGCGATGCGGGAGATGATCGTGTCTTCCACTTCCGAACAGCGCGAAAAGGCGCTTAGCAAATTGCTGCCCATGCAGAAAGGGGATTTCGAGGCGCTTTACGAGGCGATGGAGGGCTTGCCCGTTACCATCCGCTTCCTCGATCCGCCCCTGCACGAATTCCTCCCCACGGAGGAGGGAGATATCCGCGCGCTCGCCGAAGAGATGAAGATGGAAGTTGCCGAGCTCAAACGCATCATCGCGGGGCTGCACGAATTCAATCCCATGATGGGGCACCGCGGCTGCCGTCTGGCGGTAACCTATCCCGAAATCGCCGCCATGCAGACCGAGGCGGTGATCGGCGCGGCCATCGACGTGCAGAAACGCCATCCCGCATGGAAGGTCGTTCCCGAGATCATGATTCCCCTCGTGGGCGAAGTGAAGGAACTCGCCTATGTGAAGGGCGTGGTGGCGAAGGCGGCGGAAAGCTGTATGGAAAAGGCGGGGATGAAAATCCCCTACAAGGTGGGCACGATGATCGAGATTCCGCGGGCGGCGGTCACGGCGGACGAGATCGCGGCGGAGGCGGAATTCTTCTCCTTCGGCACGAACGACCTCACGCAGATGACCTTCGGCTTTTCGCGCGACGACGCGGGCAAGTTCCTCTCCGCCTACTACGATAAGAAGATCTACGAAAGCGATCCCTTCGCCCGTCTGGACAGAAACGGCGTGGGCAGGTTCGTGAAGATGGCGGCGGATCTGGGCAGAAAGACCCGCCCGGACATCAAGCTCGGCATCTGCGGCGAACACGGCGGCGACCCCTCCACCATCGATTTCTGCGACGAGGTGGGGCTGGATTACGTTTCCTGTTCTCCCTTCCGCGTGCCTATCGCCCGCCTCGCCGCGGCGCAGGCGCACCTGAGAAGAAAGGGGAAATAATTCAGAATCGGAAAAAGCGCAGGTTTTGCCTGCGCTTTTTTCTGTCCCTTTCAAAGGATTGACACGGCCGCTTTCCGATGTTATAATGTTGTCGGAACAGACCGTTCGGGGCCAACGATAATCGCTCCGTGCGGATAAAACAAACGGAACGCAAAAACGGCGGGAGGAAGAACGATGGATTTTCCTGTGGAGGAACTGAAAAAATTCGCCCTGCAATGCGGGTTCACGCACGCGGGGGAGCTCGATTTAAAAGCGCTCGTTTTTATGCCCGAGGTGCGGGAAATGTGCCGCGCCGCCCGCTGCCGCGCGTACGGGAAAAACTGGCGCTGTCCGCCCGCCTGCGGCTCCATAGAGGAGGCCGCGGCGCGCGCCGCAAAGTATTCTTTCGGAATGCTGGTGCAGACGGTGGGCAGAACCGAGGACGATTTCGATTACGAAACGATGGAGAAAGCGGGCAAAGAGCACGCCGCTTCTTTCGTGAAAATGATGCGCGAACTCAAAAAGAAGTATCCGGATATTTTAGGGATGGGCGCGGGCACGTGCGCGCGCTGCAACCCCTGCACGTATCCCGATGCGCCCTGCCGTTTTCCGGAAGATTCCTATTCTTCCATGGAAGCCTACGGGCTGTGGGTGAGCAAAGTCTGCGAACTTTCGGGAATCCCGTATTATTACGGGCCGAACACCATCACTTATACGAGTTGTTATCTTTTGAAATAGGAGCGGATTATGGAAAAAGCCAAATGGATCTGGGCGGCGGACGCCGCCGGAAACGACGTTTACGCGAAATTCACCCAAACGTTCGCCGCGGAAAAAAACGCGGTGCTTAAAATTTCCTGCGACAGCAACTACTGCGCTTTCGTCAACGGAAAACTCGCCGCGTTCGGGCAGTATGCGGATTACCCGCATTTCAAAGTGTACGACGAGATCGACATATCGCCCTTTCTCAAAGAGGGGGAAAACCGCTTTACCGCCGTCGTGTGGTATTACGGCGTGGATTCTTCCACCTATGTGAACAACAAGGCGGGGCTGATCTACGAGATCGAAAGCGACGGAAAAATCGCCGCGTATTCTTCGGAAAACACCCTTTCGGCGAAGGCGGAAGATTTCGTGTGCGGAAGAAACAAACTCATCACCGTGCAGCTCGGTCTTTCCTTTTGTATGGACGCCCGTTTTTACGACGGGTTCGACAGGGCGGATTTTTCGCCGGAAGGTTATAAAAAATCCGTAATCGTTGCGGGAATGCCCGATATCCTGCATAAAAACAGAATCGAAAAACTCGTATTGTCGCCCGTGCGCAAGGCGGCGTGCGTAAACGAAACAAAGCGCATTTACGATCTCGGCAGGGAAAGCGCGGGCTTTTTGAAATGCCGCCTGAAAGCGGCGGCGGGGGAGATCGTGCGCGTTTGTTACGGCGAACACCTCGCGGACGGCGAAGTGCGCCGCGTCATCGGCGACAGGGATTTCAGCGCGGAACTCGTGGGCAACGGGGAATTTTTTGAATATTTCCATCCCTTCCGCCGACTGGGGTGCCGCTATCTGCAGATCGAGGGCGCGTGCGAGGTGGATTATATCGGCGTCGCGGATACCGATTATCCCGTGAAGGAAATCCGCCGCACGTTCGCCGACCCGCTTTTGCAGAAGATCTACGACGTGAGCGTGCGCACCCTGCGGCTGTGTATGCACGAACACTATGAGGACTGCCCCTGGCGGGAGCAGGCGCTCTACGCTATGGATTCGCGCAATCAGATGCTGTGCGGCTATTATGCGTTCGGGGAAACCCGTTTTCCGCGGGCAAATCTGGAGCTGATGAGCAAGGCGCAGAAGGCGGATAAACTTCTGCCGCTGTGCTTCCCCGCGGGCACGGATACGCCCATTCCCTTTTTCAGCCTGATCTATCTCAAAGAGATGCGCGAATATGCCGAATATTCGGGCGATCTTTCCCTGCTGAAAGAAAATTTCCGCCTGCTCGAAGAAATCGTCGGAGTGTTCGTTTCCCGCATAGAAGAAAACGGGCTGATCGCCGCGTTCGAGGGGTACTGGAACTTTTACGAATGGTCGGACGGAATGGATGGGGTTGCGGACGGAAAACTCATTCCCGACGTGTATAAAAAATCTTACGATCTGCCGCTCAACTGTTTCGTCGTGCTGGCGCTTGAAGATCTTAAAAAGATCGCCGCGATGACGGGGAACGCCTTCGCGTTCGAGGGCGCGGCGGAAAAGATACGCGCCGCCTTCCCGCTGTTTTACGTGAAGGAAAAGGGACTGTATCGCACGTATCTCGGAAAAGAGGAGCATTTCGGCAAACTGACCAACTATCTCGCCGTGCTCGCCGACCCGGAAAACCCCCTGAACGCCGATCTGATCGCGCGGCTCAAAGCGGATAAAACGATGGCAGACGTAACGCTTTCGATGAAGGTTTTTGAATTCGACGCACTTCTCGCCGCCGACCCCGCAAATGGGGCGTACGTGACGGAGAAGATCAAGGAAGATTACGGCTTTATGCTTTCGCGCGGGGCGACGAGTTTCTGGGAAACCATCAAAGGGGAAGCCGATTTCGGCGGCGCGGGCAGTTTGTGCCACGGATGGAGCGCCATCCCCGCATACTATCTTTCCCGCCTTTGCGAAAACGAGGCGAAGGAAAATTAAAACACAGCGGCGGCTGCCTTTTTAAATGGCAGCCGCCGCTGTGTTTAATTACGGTAATCCGTTCTGCCCAAGAGGTAATCCATAGACACTTTGAAAAATTTTGTCAGTTGAAAAACAATTTCCAAAGAAGGCGTGTACTCTTTATCTTTCCAAGTATTAAATAAACTTCTTGAAATACCGATTTTTGTAGCAATAGCGCCGTTTTTAATTTTGTGTTTTTTCTTCAATTCCTCTATTCTTTCTTGAAAATCAGAAGGATTGGCGGATATTTCAAAAAGGTCTTTTTCCGTATAACCTAATAGATAATCGATTGACGTTTCAAAATAATCGGCTATTTTAACAAGGCTTTTTGTGCTTGGAATAACTCCCGCGTTCGCAGCCCGAATTAAAATATCTTTGCTGATACCGATATCTTTCGCGATTAAAGTTTTATTTCGCGAATCTCCCGCAAGTTCCGACGACAATCGTTTTTGAAATTCCGACGATGCGGCAAAATCATTAAAAATCCTATTCGACATAATCATACAAAACTTCCTTTTCTTCGAACGGTTCATCGCCGCAAAACGGTATTTGGAATTTTCTCTCAGAATCGCCTTTCCCGCCGTTTCGGAAAACGAAACGGCGGGAAAGGCGTTTTTCGTTCGGTTATTTTTTCTCCGTTGCCCGCCCGATAAGATGGTCGGACGCGCCGTAATACATCGTCCACTTGCCGCCGAAATGCGTGATGCCGTTGCATACCAGGCAGGGCGTGGGCACATGTCCCTTGCACTCCCAGTCAAATTCGGGGGAGAGATGCGGCTCTTTCAATACGTCGATCACGGTAAAAAGGTCGTTTTTGTCGATGAGCGCCTGCCCCTGCGACCAGAAAGCGCTTTCGTTCCCGCTTGCCGCCGCATTAAAAAAATACACGATGCCCCGCTCGGTCAGTATGGCGGCGGCGCCCGCTTCGCAGGAAGCGTCCGCATACGGCGACGGCCCGAAATGCGGGAAAAGACATCTCTGCCCGCCCTTGCCGTCGGACACGGGTTCCCAACGGATCAGATCGTCCGAAACGGACATCCAGCCGTTGTGCGCCGCATACATCACGTATTTTCCGTTTACCTTTTCGGCGATCAGCCTGCCGTTTTTCAATCGGCTTACGATTACGCCGCTCCGCGTGTGGTTGCGCACTTTCGGATCGGCAAAAGCGGGGCCGTGTTTTTTCCAGTGCACGAGATCTTCGGAAGACGCCGTCATCAGCACGTCGATGAACGGCGGATTTTTTTCGGGCGCGTCCCGCGTGTGGTCGCGGCTGCCCACCCATGCGGTATAATTCATATAAAACTTCCCGTCTTCCGCCTCCGCGATATGCAGATCCTGGCATCCGCCGTCCCATTCGTATTCCTTGTATTCGTCCTCATCGGGGAAAAGTACGGGTTCTGGGGCGCAAGCGAAATGTACGCCGTCCGTACTCGTGGCGTGCCCGATACGGCAGGTGACCATGGGGTTGCCCCAGGTGTCTTTGAAGGGGCGCGGCTCGTCGTCCGCGCGGTAGAACATATGCAGAACGCCGTCCTTTTCCGCAAAGGCGGGGTTATATACGTTCGTCGCCTGCCAGCGCACGTTTTTTTTGCTTACGGGGCACAAAAAGGTGAGAGAAGGATCGGGTTTGAGTACGGGGTCCGGGTCTTTAACAAAGGGGCCGAACGCCCATTCGGGCAGTTTCATAAGAAATTCCTCCTGTATTTTTTTTATTGTACACGAATTTTCCGTAAAAAGCAAACGGAAGGCAGCGCGTTTTTTTGCGTTTTGCCGAAATGACGGCAATTTAAATGTTTTCGTCAAAAAATTCCATTGCCCGGAGGGCAGGAAAAGAGTATGATGAATAGGAAAAAAGTTCCCTGTTTTTTTCGCAAAAAAATACCGTTTTTTCACAAGGTTTTGCCTTTTATTTATAAAAAATGAGTGATATAATCGAAAGATGAAGGGGCGTGCCCCGATAAGGAGAAAAAATGAAATATTTTGAAAGTCCCGATGCGGCGTATATCGAAAAACTGCATGCGGCGCTCGATTACGGCGAACACAACGCGATGGTACAAAAAACCAACGCCCTTTTCGATAAAGGACAAGCGGACAGAATGCCCATGACGGTGGGGATCAACTCCCGTTATCTGCTTCTCGATCCGAAGTTCAACAAAAAGAAAATAACGTATAAAGAATTTACATACGATTCGCGGCTGATGTTTGAAGTGCTGGCGGAGTTCAACGCTTTCTGCAACCTGTACGTGCCGTATTTTCACGAAATGGGGCCGGGTTCGCCGCTTTCGTTCGGACCGGATTTCCAGAACTTCGCGGAGGCGGCGTGGTTCGGCGCTCCCCTTGAATTTCCCGAAAACGACGTGCCCGCCGTGCATGCGTTTTTAAACGAAGATAACAAAAATATGCTCTTCGACAAGGGATTCCCCGAACCGCTTTCGGGCATATACGAGGTCGGGTTCAGGCATTACGAAAATTTCCTGAAATATGCCGAACATTACGAGGCGGAGGGCTGCCCCGTGAAGGAGATCTGGCCCACGGGGCTGACCACGGACGGGCCGTTCACGCTGGCGTGCGAAATGTGCGGCACGACGGAGATGTGCGTGCGGCTCTACGAAGACGAGGCGTATGCGAAACAGCTTCTCGGTTACATCACGGACGCGGTGATCCAAAGGATAAAGGCGTTCCGCAAAGTCTGGGGCGTGCCGCAGAAATTGGAGAGCATGTTTATGGCGGACGACAGTATCGCCCTGCTTTCCGAAGAGATGTATGAAGAAATCGTTCTTCCTTTCCATAAAAAGCTGGTAAAAGAACTGGTCACGGAAAACGGAACGCTCTTTATTCACCTTTGCGGCGATGCGACCCGTCATTTTCCCACCATACAAAGGGAACTGCGGTGCAACCGCTTCGATACGGGTTTCCCCGTAAAACACGGCGAACTGTGCAAAACGCTCGGTCCGGATACCGTGATTATGGGCGGGCCTTCCGTGGCGTTTTTGCAAAATCACGGGGAAGAGGAAATCGAGGCGGAGGTCAAACGCATTATCGAGGATGTAAAGCCCTATACGCGCCGCTTTATGATGCGGGAAGGAAACAATATTCCCCCGTTTATGGAGCTGGATAAAGTGCTGGCGATGTACCGCGCCGTGCTGAAATACGGAAAATATTGAGAGGAGAAAACATATGACCAACAGAGAGAGGGTAAAAACGGCGATGAACGGCGGCGTGCCGGACAGGGTGCCCGTGTTCCCCGTCATCACCGATATGCACACGACATATCTTTACGGCGTTCCGCTGTGGCAGACGAGCGCCTTTCCGCGGCTCAAATACGATCTCTTGGAAATGGCGGTGCGCGACTACGGTTTTGACGGATTTGAAGCCCCTATGGGGCCTGCCGCCGATTTCGGAAGGCATTTTTGCGTGCGCGAAGAAGACGGAAAAAAATACTTATACGACGGCGGCGTGAAAACCTGGGAACTTTCCGACGACAATTATCCCGTTCCCGTAAATCCGCCCGAAGAACCCGCGGTGCGGAGCAGGGAAGAAGTGAAAAAACTGACCTATCCCACGGCGGAAGAATATAAGAAAAACGGCTGGCTGAAAGAGTTGGAACGGCTGAAAGCGCGTTTCGGCGACGACGCTTATATTTCCTCGCACGCGGCGGGGTTCACGATGAACGGGCTGGTTTCCCTGCGCGGTTCCGTGCAGGCGATGCTCGATATTTACGACGAGCCGGAATTCGTGCACGACATTATCGGTTTTCTCACAAATCAGGCGATCGAGATCGGCAAAGCCATTATAGAGGCGGGGATAGACTGTATTTATATCGGCGACGCGTGGAGCAGCTGCTCGCTGATTTCCCCCGATATTTTCCGCGAATTCTGCCTGCCGTATTATAAACGGGCGGCGGCGGAGTTCCGCCGCAGGGGAGCGGACGTATATTTGCATATTTGCGGAAATTCCTCGCCGCTTTTTGAAATGATGGCGGAAACGGGCGTCAACTGCATCGAGCCGCTCGACCCGCTCGGCGGCGTTTCCGTGGCGGACGCGAAAAAACGCGTGGGGAAAAAGGTATGCCTCAAAGGCGGCGTGAACACGCTTACGTTTGTGAACGGTACGCCCGAAGATATCGAGCGGGAAACGCTGGAATGCCTGAAACAGGGTATGGAAGGCGGCGGGTATCTGCTCGGATCGGGGGACGATCTGCCGCGCGAATCCAAGCCCGAAAACGTGCGGGCGATGGTGGAAACGGCGCATAAATACGGCAAATACGGCAAATGAGTGTTTGCCGTTCGCAGAAAAAGAAAAAAATTTTCAAAAAATTTTAAAAAGGGTATTGACAAAGGGCAAAGCGTCGGTTATAATTTAGGTGAACATAGAGATCGGCACAAAGCCGTCAACGGGGAGGAAAGTCCGATGGGCCAACATGAAGAGGAGCAAACGAGTTCAATCTCCCGAAATTTCCCGGGTGCTTAAAACGTAAGGGGAAATTTCCGCCCGACCGTTTGTTTCGGAGAATGGGAAAAAAAGCCGTATGGAAAAGTGTTCCGAGGGAAAACGCGGATAAGTTTTCCGCAGGAACGTGCGCAGGGCGCAATCCGCTGCGAGGTTGTGCGAAAAAGATTCCGTACGCAAACAAAACGCAAAACAGTTCCGCGTGAACGCCGCGGCGAGAACAAATTTTAAGATCGGAAAGAAAAAAAGGAGCCGATCGGCGCAAGTGTGCGCAGCTGTCCGTCTGCGGGAAAGCGTGTTCCGTAAAAATTGCGGAAGTGCGCGCGCGGGGAGGATTTTGCGGAAAATCCGCCGTAAAAAGGCGAAGCGCGTTTCGGCAGGAAACGCGAAGAAAGAAAACATACCAAAACTTTCGTTTTCGGAAAAAAATTCGCCCGCAGAAACGCGGAGGCTTTGCCGAAGGGTAAAAAAACGCGGCGGTCGGCGAAACGCCGAAGGAGAGAGGCAGGGTATTCTTTCGCAGAAACAACAAAATAAAACATCGGCGGCGGGCGTTTTCCACGGAAAACCCCCGCCGCTTTGTTTAAGCGCTCTGTTACGTTTATTTCGTCAATGCCGCAAGTTCGTTTTTCAGCTCGTTGATCTCGTTTTGCAGCGAATCGATTTCTTTTTCTAAAAGAGGAAGATGTTTTGTGTATAAGTCCTGCATATGCTCTGTTTTGAGTTTTTCCGCATTCTTCTTTCCGTATTTGTTTATTAAAAAGATCGAGTAGATAAATCCGAAAAGCGATAATGTCAAAGCATCCAAAAATACAAGGTCTTTCATTTGTTTTTTAATGCCAAAAAATCGGCGGATTTCATTATCCGAAGAAATAAGGTTTGTTGTCATAAAAATGCCGATAAAACACAAAATAAGCGATATTATTAAAAATAAAATAGCTTTTGAACTTGTGCCTGCGTAAATTGCCATTTCGTAAAAAGAATAAATCGTTAATGCGACAACAAAAAGGTAAACTAAACGGAAAAGTACGGAGGTTATTGAAAGTTTGACCGTTTTTCGCAAAAGGGAGGAAGAAAGAGATTCTCCTTGTGTTTCTGCGGATTGAATATCGTTTTTTTGAGAAATCAAACGATCTAATTTTAATGTTTTCCGAGTAATTGCCTCCTGCAATTGTTCTATTTTTTTATTTTCAGCTTGTTTGATTTTACATAATTCGGCTTGTTTTTCGCAGTAATCGATGTTTTTTTGTATTTCTTCATTTCGGGGAAGTTGTTTAAAAGATTCCGCTGCGGCGAGAAAATCGCTTTCCGAGTTTGCGGAGTTCATTTTATCGTAGGCGTGGCGATAAGTCTTTTCGGTTTTCAACATTTCAGTATGGGTTGCATTGGTGTTAGTATATAAGTGTGGACAGGAGAAGTCGAACAATCTA